>NZ_JBSGZJ010000071.1:5951-21639 GCF_053610925.1 Streptomyces sp. NPDC054847
CTGCGCTTCCCCGCGCCTTTTGGTCCCGGGTTTTTGGGGGGGCCCCTAAATGGCCCGGGCGGAGGCACCCGGGCGCCGCCACACCGTCCTTCGCGAGCGGCGGCCCGGTCACCCGTGACCGGGCCGCGGCCGCGCGGCCAAGTCCCGGCAGGCGCACGGCACGGGGCAGGACGCCCTCAGCGTTGCTGCCCGGCCATGACGGTGACCAGCCCGGCCACCACCATCAGGGAACCGGCCCAGGTCCACACCGAGGTCGGCTCGTGCAGCACGGTCGAACTGGCCAGCACGATCAGCAGATAGCCCAGTGCGTTGAACGGATAGGCGATGTTCAGCGGCACCTCGGCGAGCGTCGCCATCCAGGCCACGGCGGAGACTCCGAAGACGACGATGCCGACGACGACCCAGGGCGTGGTCGCGGCCCGCGTGATCAGCGAACCCCCGCCGTGTTCCGCCAGGGCGGCCGCCGAGCGCATGCCGTGTTTCAGCATGATCTGCCCGGCCGCCGACGAGAAGACCGCGAAAAGCAGCAGCAACACGCTGGGCAGGGTCACGTTCTTCCTCCTGGGCGGCGGTCGGAGCCCGGCGTCAGGTGCCGGCGCCCACCCGGTCGGCGAGTCCGGCGGGGACGTACTGGCGGTTGAGGATGTCCTGGACATCGACGTGCTCCCCGGCGACGATCGTCTGCGCCGCGTGCGGGGTGAGCACGGCGACGTACTGGTAGCCGAAGAGTGTCGGCCGCACACGGGTCAGCAGCCGGGAGATACCGCCGAGGGCGCCGGCGACGGCGCCGCCGCCGAGCACGGACCAGAACGGAGCGCCGGTCGACGTGAGCTGGAGCTGGTCGAAGCCGGCGGCCCGCACGGTGCGGCGCAGACTGCTGCGGGTGAAGAAGCGCAGATGGGTCTCGTCGAGGATGCCCCTCCGGTCGTAGCCGAAGACGCCGAAAGCGACCCTCAGCCGTGAGTACCAGTGGCTGAAGTTGGGCACGGACAGCAGCATCCGGCCGCCGGGCCGCAGCACCTCCCGCAGCTCCCGCAGCACGTGCTCCGGCCGGGACAGGTGCTCGATGACGTCCCCGGCGACCACGTAGTCGTAGTCGGCGCCGACCTGCGGCGGCAGGCCCTCCTCCAGGTCGGCGAGGAGGAATTCGGAGCAGCGGTCCCGCACACCGGGCACCTCGACGAAGTCCAGGCCGGTCACGGTGTGGCCGAGGTCTTCGAGACGCTCGGCGAACAGGCCGCCGGAGCAGCCGACGTCGAGGACCCGGCCCGGCGGCAGCCCTCGCATGATCTTGAGGATGGCGGAGTGCGAGGAGCCGTCGCCCTCCTTGAAGGCGTAGTCGACGGGCTTGGGGATCCAGGGACAGGTGCCGAAGCCCTTGAGGGCGAGCCGGTATTCGAGGACGTCCTTGACGACGTCCTTCGCGTAACGCAGGCCGTTGACGTAGCAGATCTCGTCGCCGTAGTAGGTGGGGACGGGGATCTCCTTGATCCGCATCCCGGCGTCGAGCAGCTGGACGATGATCTGGGTGTCGAAGTCGAAGGCGTCGGTGTTCCGGTCGATCGGCAGTCTGCGCAGCGCCGCGACGCTGTAGGCACGGTAGCCGGAGTGGAACTCGGTGAGCCGTGAGCCGAGCAGACCGTTCTCGAAGCGGGTGAGGACGCGGTTGCCGAGCCACTTGTAGAACGGCATGCCGCCCTTCAGCGCACTGCCCGAGCGCATCATCCGGGAGCCGAACACCGCCTCGCACTCGCCGCGTTCGATCGGCGCGACCATCTCGGGCAGCAACTCGGGGGCGTACTGGCCGTCGCCGTGCAGAAGCACCACGATGTCCAGGCCCCGTTCGGCGGCGAGAGCGTAGCCGGCCTTCTGGTTGCCGCCGTAACCGAGGTTCTTGGTGTGCCGCATGACGACGGTCGGCGGCATGCCGTCCAGCTGCGACCAGCGGCAGCCCGCGGTGAACGTCCCGTCGCTGCTCGCGTCGTCGAGGATCAGGATCTCGGCGACGCGGGACCGGAAGTCCTTGGGAATGCGGTCGAGCGTCTTCTCCAGCGTGGATTCCGCGTTGTAGGCGACGACGAGGATGCCGATCCGCGGGCTGGGGATTTCCTTCACTGGGGCTTCTCTACTCTCCGTTGGCGCGGGTCATCGGTGCGGTCTGTCGACGGGTGGGGAGGCGGTGGCGGGCCGGTCGGTGCGCTGGGCGACGAGGGGCACGTGCTCTCCCGGGACGGGCGCGGGCGACTCTCTCAGCGCCCGGCGCACACCGCTCACGATCCCTGCGGCGAGCAGCAGCCAGCCGGCCTCCGCCAGGTGCAGGGCCCAGTCGTTCCAGCGGACGGCGCTCACGCCCGCGTAGACGATGACGGTGGCGACGCCGACGACGAGCCCGTATCCGAGGCCCTCCCACAGTCCGAAGAGGCAGAGGCCGACGACGGGCCAGGCGAGGTACTGCACGGCGGAACCGGTGCTGAGCAGGAGCAGCAGCGTGAGTGAGAGCGCGACGGCGTACGCGGCGCCGGTGGGGCGTACCCAGGCGAGCCAGGCTCCCGCGGCCATGCACAGCAGCACGAACAGGAGATGGAAGTCGCTGTGCAGTGCCTCGACGAACGAGTCGGAGGCGCCCGCCAGTTCGGCGAAGCGTACGAAGCCCCACAGCCTGGCCCGGCCGCCCTCGTATTCGAGGACCTTCTCCCGCAGCGGGACGGGCACGGCCGCCAGCACCGGCCCCCACAGGAGCAGCATCACGGCCGCGAGGCCGGCGCAGAACCGCACGGCGGCCGGACGCCCGGCCCGCACCGCCGCCACGATCAGTGCGGGGACGGCGACGACCGGGACGAGCTTGACGCTCACGGCCAGCGCCGCGGCGACGCCGGCGGTCAGCGGGGCACGGCGGTCGACGAGCAGGAAGGCCGCCAGGAGCATGAGCATGATGGCGACGGAGTCGGTGTTCCCGTGATACCCGGAGGTGGCGAAGAGGACGGGGCTGAGAGCACATCCGATCGCACACGCCGTGGCCGTCGCGAGTGTGCGGCGGCGGCGCAGGATCTCGAACACGAGAAGGGCCGAGACGAAATCGGCGAGACAGGCCGGCGCACGGATCAGACTGCCGAACGGAATTCCGAGCTTCTCCAGTTCATGGAATGCGGCGAGCATCCATCCCGCGAGCGGCGGATGGTTGTAGACGGGCAGGCGCGGCATCGGATGCTCGTAGACGCGGACCGGTCCGACCTGGGCGATCGCGGTGGCGAAGGCGTCGAAGATGCGGACGTCCGCCGGTCCGCGCTTCAGGGCCGCGAGAACCGTCTTGGCGAAGAGGGCGAGCGCGGAGACACCGATGACGAGGGTCCGTGCTCTTCGTACATCGAGCGTCGTCGTCGCCGTCCGCATTCGCAGGTCCATGACCGCCGAACGTAGCAATCCGGAACGTCAACATCTCGCACCGATAACCACACTTAAATGCCGGGGAGTTCACTGCGCTGCGATCTTGGGCGCGAACCCGGCACGCGAATCACCCGTACGGCGGGGTCGGCCGATCGCCTCGCGCTTCAGGTCGGTGACGGCGGCCACCGCACCCGCGTCGTCGACCCCGCGGCCGGCGCGCCGCCGCCGCATCGTCGTCGGCACCGGGCCGCGGCCGCTCAGGCGCGGAGCGCGGCCACGGCTCCCCGCGCCACCTCGTCGAGGTAGCCGTCCGGCAGTTCGCCCCGCACCACCACCAGCCGCCAGTACAGCGGTCCGACGATCACATCGAGCGCGCGGTCCGGGTCCGCCGATTCCGGCAGTTCGCCGCGCGCCACCGCGTCCCGGACGATCAGCGCGGCCACACCCCGCTGGCCGTCCAGCAGCGCCGCCTTGATCGCGTCCGCGATCTCGGGGTTGCGTGCGGCCTCCACCAGCAGGTCCGGGATGACCTGCGAAGCCACGGGGTGGCGCAGCGCGTGCGCGGCGACCTCGAGCAGGGCGCGTACGTCCCCGTACAGGGATCCCGTCGCCGGCGCCGGCAGGCCCTGCGCCGCGAAGGCGGAGACGAGGTCCAGCACCAGGGACAGCTTGGACTTCCAGCGCCGGTAGACGGCCGTCTTCCCGACGCCCGCCCGGCGGGCGATGCCCTCGATCGACATCCGGGCGAAGCCGACGGCCGCCAGTTCGTCGAAGACGGCGGCCCGGATGGCGTCGGTCACGTCCTCCCGGAGCACGGCGGCTCCTGCTGGGGCGCGTCGCGGGCTTCTGGGGTCGGTCGTCATGCCCAGGAGCATACGCGGCGACGACGAAACGGTTGCGTTCCGACGTGATGCCGTCCTACTGTGCCCGTAGCGACGATACGGTCCCGTTCCATCGTTCTCATCGAGGGTTGCGGACCACGCCCCGCCCCTGCACGCGCATCGAAAGCGAGCCCGCGTGACCATCGCCAGCCCCACCGCGCCCGCGGGCCCGGCGGGAACGCCTCCCGCCGGCCCGGCCGCGCCCCCCCCCCCCACCGACCTCGCGGCGCTCGCCGCACGCCACGGGCTGACCGTCAGCGGCGCCCGGCCCACCCTCCCCACCTACATCCGGCAGCTCTGGTCGCGGCGACACTTCATCACCGCGTTCGCGACCGCCAAACTCACCGCCCAGTACAGCCAGGCCCGCCTCGGGCAGCTCTGGCAGCTGATGACCCCCCTGCTCAACGCCGCCGTCTACTACCTGATCTTCGGCGTGCTGCTCGGCACCGCCCACCACGTCCCCGACTTCGTGCCGTTCCTGGTCACGGGCGTGTTCATCTGGACCTTCACCGCCAACACGGTCACGGCCGGCACCCGCGCGATCTCCGGAAACATCGGCCTCGTCAGAGCCCTGCACTTCCCGCGCGCCGCGCTGCCCGTCGCGCTCGCCCTGCAACAGCTCCAGCAACTGCTCTTCTCGCTCGGCGCGCTGATCGTGATCCTCGTCGGCTTCGGCCAGCTCCCGACGGCTTCCTGGCTGCTCGCGGTCCCCGCGCTGCTGCTCCAGGCGGTCTTCAGTACCGGCCTGTCCATGGCCATGGCACGCGTCGCCGCCCGCACCCCCGACGTCGCCCAGCTGGTGCCCTTCCTGCTGCGCACCTGGATGTACGCGTCCGGCGTGATGTGGTCCGTCGCCAAGGTGGTCGGCGACCGGGACCTGCCGCACCTGGTGGCTCTCGCGCTCCAGTACAACCCGGCCGCGCTCTACATCGACCTGGTGCGCTTCGCGTTCATCGATTCGTTCACCGCGGACCGGCTGCCGCCGCACGTCTGGGCCGCGGCCCTGGCGTGGGCCGTGCTCTGCGGAGCCGGCGGATTCCTGTACTTCTGGAAGGCTGAGGAGCAGTACGGCCGTGGCTGAGAACCCGACCCGTCCGACCGGAGAGCCCACCCCTACCGTCGTCGTCGACGGCGTCCACATCACCTACAAGGTCAACGGCCCCCGCACCGGTCGGGGCAGCGCCACTTCCGCCCTCAGCCGGATCGTCTCCCGTCGGGCGCACCCCGGCGTACGCGAGGTGCACGCCGTCAAGGGCGTCAGCTTCGCCGCGTACCGGGGCGAGGCGATCGGCCTGATCGGCTCCAACGGTTCGGGCAAGTCCACCCTGCTCAAGGCCGTCGCCGGCCTCCTGCCGACCGCGAAGGGCAAGGTCTACACGGCCGGGCAGCCGTCCCTCCTCGGCGTCAACGCCGCGCTGATGTCCGACCTGACGGGCGAGCGCAACATCATCCTCGGCGGCCTCGCGATGGGTATGCCGCGCGACCGGATCCGCGACCGCTACGACGACATCGTCGACTTCTCCGGCATCAACGAGAAGGGCGACTTCGTCTCGCTGCCGATGCGGACGTACTCCTCCGGCATGGGAGCCAGGCTGCGCTTCTCCATCGCCGCCGCCAAGAGCCACGACGTGCTTCTCATCGACGAGGCGCTGTCCACCGGCGACGCCCGCTTCCGCCGCCGCAGCCGGCAGCGCATCGAGGAGCTGCGGCGGGAGGCCGGCACGGTCTTCCTGGTCAGCCACAGCAACGCGACCATCACCGAGAGCTGTGACCGCGCTCTCTGGCTGGAAGCGGGGATCCTGCGGATGGACGGCCCGGCGAAGGAAGTCGTCGCGGCGTACGAGGAGTTCACCGCGGCCGGGAACAAGGGCGGCGCCGGGACCGGGACCGCGAAGCAGCCCGCGCGGTAGGCTCCACTGCCGGTGCCGGACAGCCGAGGGGGCGGTTGGGATGGGCGGTCGAGGGCCTCAGCCGCTGCGGGACGACGACCCGCGCGAGATCGCCGGTTACCCGCTCCGGGCACGGATCGGGGAGGGCGGCATGGGAACCGTCTTCCTCACCCACAGCCGCGACGGCGCCTCGCTTCCCGTCGCTCTCAAGCTCATCCGCCGCGAGCACGCCCGGAGCGAGAAGTTCCGCAGACGCTTCGCCCGCGAGGTGGAGGCAGCGCGGCGGGTCAGCGGCCCGCATCTGGTCGAGGTCGTCGACCACGACGCGGAGGCGGACCTGCCGTGGCTCGCCACCCGTTACGTCCCCGGCCTGCCCCTGGGAGACGCCCTCGCCGGCCACGGGCCGCTGCCGCCCGAGTGCGTCCTGCGGCTGACGGCCGGCGCGGCGCGCGCGCTGGACGCAGTGCACACCGCGGGCCTCGTCCACCGCGATGTGAAGCCGGGGAACCTGCTGCTGTCCGCGGAAGGGCCATGGCTGCTCGACTTCGGCATCGCACGTGCCACGGACGGCACGTCCGTACTGACCACCGTCGGGCGGATGGTCGGCACGCCGAAGTACATGTCCCCCGAACACGCACTGGGCCGGCAGGTCACGCCCGCCTCCGACGTGTTCACGCTGGGGCTCGTCGCCGCGGAGGCGGCCACCGGTCGCCACCCGTACGGCGAGGGCGGCGGCCTGGTCGTCGCCACCCGGATCGCCGGCACCGACCGCGACCCCCCGGACCTCTCCGCCCATCCGCCCACCCTCCGCCGGCTTCTGACCGCCGCGCTGGCGGCCCGCCCGGAGGACCGCCCGACGGCGGCGGAGATCGCGGAACTCTGCGGCACCGGTGCGGACCTCACGACGGCCGGCTGGCTCCCGAAGCGCGTCGCTTCGGCGGTCACGGAAGTCGCCCGCGCGTCGGCCAAGGCCTCGCCCGACGCCCGCGACCCGCGGACCGGCTGGCTGCACCGCCTGCGCGGCGACGGCTGACATACGCGACGGACCCGGCCGCCCCCGAAGGCGCGACCGGGTCCGTGCGAAGGGCCGTCAGCTGTGGGTGCGCAGCAGCTGCCGCATCGTCCGCATCGCCACCGACAGGTTGGCCAGGTCGAACGTGTCCGAGCTCTGGATCTCCTCCAGCGTCGTCCGCGCCCGCCCCAGGATCGCCGCGTTCTTCTGCTCCCAGGCCTTGAAGCGCTCCTCCGGGGTCGAGGTCCCGTTGCCCACCGACAGCACGACGGCGGTGAGCGCGGCGTGTGCCGCGTACAGGTCCTCACGGATGGAGGCACGGGCCATGGACTGCCAGCGGTCGGCCCGCGGCAGTTCGATGATCCGGTCCATCAGCTGGGTGATGGCGAGCCGGTCGGCGAGGTCGTAGTACACCTCGGCGACCGCCAGCGGGTCCTGGCCGGTGCGGTCCGAGATCGCCACGATGTCGAGCGTCGGGAAGGCGGACGAGAAGCCGGCCACCCGCAGCGCGAGGAACTCGGGAACGCCCTCCCCGGTGAGCTCGTCGAGGATGCCCTGGTACCAGTCCAGGTCCGCGCCCCGCAGCATCTTCGGCAGCTCGGTCCACACCTGCTCGACGCGCTCGGAGAAGAACTCGATCGTCCCTGCCAGCTCCAGCGGCTGCGGCCGGTTGCCCAGCAGCCACCGCGTGCCGCGCTCGACGAGGCGGCGCGAGTGCAGCCGGATCCGGGTCTGGACGTCCGCCGCGACCTGGTTGTCGAGCGCCTCGACCGCGTCCCACACCGCGCTGAGCCCGAAGATCTCCCGGGCCGCGGTCTGCGCCCGCACGATCTCCTCGATCGACGCGCCGGTCTCCTCGCGCAGCCGGTGCAGGAACGTCGAACCACCGGTGTTGACCGTGTCGTTGACGAGCACCGTCGTCACGATCTCGCGGCGCAGCGCGTGCGCGTCGATCGCCTCGCCGAACTGCTCCCGCAGCGGCTTGGGGAAGTAGGCGTGCAGCAGCCGCCGCAGGTACGGGTCGTCCGGCAGGTCCGTCCCGATCAGCTCGTCCGCCACCGTGATCTTCGTGTAGGCGAGGAGGACGGCCAGCTCGGGCTGACTCAGTCCCTTGCCCGCGGCCAGCAGTTCACGGATCTGGCGGTCGTTGGGCAGGAATTCCAGCGCCCGGTCCAGGCGTCCGTCACGGCCGAGGCGGCGCATGAACCGCTGGTGGGCGTGGAGCAGGGACGGTGACTGGGTGACCGCGTTGGCGAGCGCGGTGTTCTGCGCGTAGTTGTTGCGCAGCACCAGCGCGCCGACCTCGTCGGTCATCTGCGCCAGCAGCTGGTTGCGCTGCTTGACGGTCATGTCGCCGTCCGAGACAAGGCCGTTGAGCAGGATCTTGATGTTGACCTCGTGGTCGGAGGTGTCGACGCCGGCGCTGTTGTCGATGGCGTCGGTGTTGATCTTTCCGCCGTTGCGGTCGAACTCGATCCGGCCGAGCTGGGTCAGACCCAGGTTGCCGCCCTCACCGACGACCCGGACCCGCAGGTCCTCGCCGTTGACGCGGATGGCGTCGTTGGCCTTGTCGCCGACGTCGGCGTTCGACTCGGTGGACGCCTTGACGTAGGTGCCGATGCCGCCGTTCCACAGCAGGTCGACCGGGGCCTTGAGGATGGCCTGCATCAGCTCCGCCGGCGTCAGCTTCGCGATGCCGGGACCGATGCCGAGGGCCTCGCGCATCGCCGCGTTGACCGGGATCGACTTGGCCGTGCGCGGGTGGACGCCGCCGCCCTGGGACAGCAGTTCCTTGTTGTAGTCGGCCCAGGAGGAACGGGGCAGTTCGAAGAGCCGGCGGCGCTCCGCGTACGAGAGGGCCGCATCGGGGTTCGGGTCGATGAAGATGTGGCGGTGGTCGAAGGCCGCGACGAGCCGGATGTGCTCGCTGAGCAGCATGCCGTTGCCGAACACGTCACCGGACATGTCGCCGACGCCGACGACCGTGAAGTCCTGGGTCTGGGTGTCGTGGCCGAGCTCGCGGAAGTGCCGCTTGACCGACTCCCAGGCGCCGCGGGCGGTGATGCCCATGCCCTTGTGGTCGTATCCGGCGGAGCCGCCCGACGCGAAGGCGTCACCGAGCCAGAAGTTGTACGCGACCGCGACCTCGTTGGCGATGTCGGAGAACGACGCGGTGCCCTTGTCGGCGGCCACCACGAGGTACGTGTCGTCCTCGTCGTGCCGGACCACCTGGGCCGGCGGGACGACCTCGCCCGCGACCAGGTTGTCGGTGATGTCGAGCAGCGCCGAGATGAAGATCCGGTAGCAGGCGATGCCCTCGGCGAGCCAGGCGTCACGGTTCACGGACGGGTCCGGCAGCTGCTTGGCGACGAAGCCGCCCTTGGCGCCGACCGGCACGATCACGGTGTTCTTGACCATCTGCGCCTTGACCAGGCCGAGGATCTCCGTACGGAAGTCCTCACGCCGGTCGGACCAGCGCAGACCGCCTCGGGCGACCTTGCCGAAGCGCAGGTGGACGCCCTCGACCCGCGGCGAGTACACCCAGATCTCGAACGCCGGGCGCGGTGCCGGCAGGTCCGGGATGGCCTGCGGGTCGAACTTCATCGACACATAGCCGTGCGGGGCGCCGCCTGCCGCCTCCTGGAAGAAGTTGGTGCGCAGGGTGGCCTTGATGACGGTGAGGAAGGCACGCAGGATGCGGTCCTCGTCGAGGCTGGCGACCTGGTCGAGCGCGCCGTCGAGCTCCTCGAGCAGTCCGTCGATCAGCTCGGTGCCGGCCCGCTGGCGGTCCGGCGACATCCGCGCCTCGAACAGCGAGACCAGCAGCCGGGTGGTGTGGACGTTGTTGCGGAGGGTGTCCTCCATGTAGTCCTGGCTGAAGGTCGAACCGGCCTGGCGCAGGTACTTCGCGTACGCGCGCAGCACCATCGCCTCGCGCCAGTTGAGCCCCGCGCCGAGCACCAGCGAGTTGAAGCCGTCGTTCTCCGCCTCGCCCGTCCACACGGCGGCGAAGGCGTCCTGGAAGCGCTCGCGGGCGTCGTCGGCGAGGTAGTCGCCGTTCGCGCCGGTCTTCGGCATGCGCAGCCCGAAGTCGTAGATCCAGGCGTGGGTCCGGTCGGCGCACCGCAGTTCGTACGGGCGCTCGTCGACGACCTCGCAGCCGAGGCGCTGCAGCACCGGCAGCACCGCGGACAGGGAGACCTGCTCACCGGTCCGGTAGATCTTGAAGCGCCGCTCGCCGGGGCCCGCCCCGACCGGCTCGTACAGGGACAGCGCGAAGTCCTTGCCGGACTCGGCGAGCTCCTCCATGCGGACCAGGTCGGCCACGGCGGAGCGCGGCGAGTGGTCGGCCTTGTAGCCCTCCTGGAAGGCGCCCGCGTAGCGGCGCAGCAGCTCGGCGGCGCGTTCCTCGCCGAACTCGGCGTTCAGCGCCTCGCCGAAGCCGTCGGCCCAGGAGCGCGCCGCCTCGACCAGCCGTGCCTCGATGCGCTCGGTGTCGGCGTCGGTGAGGTGCGGCAGCTCGGTACCGACGGGGACCCGCACCACGAAGTGGATACGGGAGAGGATCGACTCGGTGTTCCAGGCGGTGAAGTCGACGCTGGTCCCGCCGAGTTCCTCCTTGAGGATGTCGATCAGGCGCAGCCGCACACCGGTGGTGTAGCGGTCACGCGGCAGGTAGACCAGCGCGGAGTAGTAGCGCCCGTACTCGTCCTGGCGCAGGTACAACCGCAGCCTGCGGCGCTCCTGGAGGTAGAGGACGCTGGTGACGATCGCACGCAACTGGTCGGCGGGCGTCTGGAAGAGCTCGTCACGCGGGTACGTCTCGAGGATCTGCAGCAGGTCGCGGCCGTCGTGGCTGTTGGGCGAGAAGCCCGCGCCCTCCAGGACCTCCGCGACCTTGCGGCGGACGACCGGCACGCGGCGCACCGACTCGGTGTACGCGGCGGAGGAGAACAGGCCGAGGAAGCGGCGCTCCCCGACGACGTTGCCCTCGGCGTCGAACTTCTTGACGCCGATGTAGTCCAGGTAGCTGGGGCGGTGCACGGTGGCGCGGCTGTTGGCCTTCGTCAGCACGAGCAGCTTGTGCTCACGGGCCTTGGCGCGGGCATCGGCCGGCAGCCGGCTGAAGGACGGACTGACCGGGTGGGCCTCGTCCTCGTGGTGCGGCGGGTCGGAGCGCAGGATCCCGAGTCCGGTGCCGGGGACGGCGGCCAGCGCGTCGGCGTCGGTGAGTTCGTACTCCCGGTAGCCGAGGAAGGTGAAGTGGTCGGCGGCGAGCCAGCGCAGCAGTTCACGGGCCTCCTCGACCTCCTGCTCCGGCAGGTCGTCGGCCTTGGGCTCGTCGGGCAGCCGCTCGGCGATGCGCAGCGCGGCGTCGCGCATCTTCTCCCAGTCCTCGACGGCCTCTCGGACGTCGGACAGGACACGCAGCAGATCGGCGGTGATCTGCTTCAGGTCGGCGCGGTCGGTCTCGCGGTCGATCTCGACGTGGATCCAGGACTCGACGAGGGCGTCGTGCGGGAGGTCCTTGGCGTGCGTGTCCGAGGACAGGACCTCGATGAGCCTGCCGGTCACATCACGGCGGACGACGACCTGCGGGTGGATCACGACATGGATGCCGCGGCCCTGGCGGGAGAGCTCGTTGGTGACGGAGTCGACGAGGAAGGGCATGTCGTCGGTGACGACTTCCACGACGGAGTGGCTGCAGGTCCAGCCGTTCTCCTCCACGGTCGGCGTGTGGACGCGGACGTTCGCGGTGCCCTGGGGGCGGTTTTCCGCGAGCCGGTAGTGGGAAAGTGCCGCACCGAAGATGTCGACCGGGTCGCGGTCGGTCAGGTCCTCCGGAGCTGTGTGCAGGTAGTAGCGCTGGAGGTACGTGAGCAGGGTGTCCCGGTCAGGGCGCTTCCCTTGCTCTGTCCCAGTCGGAAGGTGCCCCCCGGCCGGGCTGTTCTCAGCTACCCGGGCGGCCCGTGCGAGCAGCTCGGCCTTGGCTTCGTCCAGCTTGGTCTGCATGTCCTCTGGCTCCTGTCGCGCGCCGTTGCGTGACGTAGGTGAAAGATGCGACGAATCGCCGCGTCCCGGGGTGTCCGGTCGCAGTCGACGGTATGCCGCGATGAGAGTCGTCCGAGCCGTTATCGGCCAATTCTGTCTGGCTGCGACAGTCCGGACGGGAGGGGTCAGCGATCGCCCGGACGCGGTGGCGGTCCGGGCGCAGGCCGGGGGCTTCGCTGCCCCCACGGCATATCGCGCTGATCACGCCCCCAGGCTATCTCCCCGCACCCCCGCCCCGTCATGAGCCGTATGTGTACAAAAGCGGGGTCCGAAGTTTGACACTCTGGACAGCGACACAGGCCCTCTTGGCAACCAATCAACCGGGAGCAGCCATGACCACGAAGATCCTCATCGTCACCGGGGACGCCGCAGAGTCCCTGGAGGTCCTCTACCCGTACCAGCGGCTGCTGGAAGAGGGGTACGAGGTACACATCGCGGCCCCCGCCCGCAAGAAGCTGCAGTTCGTCGTGCACGACTTCGAGCCGGGCTTCGACACCTACACCGAGAAGCCGGGCTACACCTGGCAGGCGGACCTGGCCTTCTCCGAGGTCGAGCCCGGGGCGTACGCCGCCATCGTGATTCCCGGCGGCCGCGCGCCCGAGTATCTGCGCAACGACCCCGAGCTCCGCAAGATCCTCAAGGCGTTCTTCGACTCCGACAAGCCGGTGGCCCAGATCTGCCACGGCCCGCTGCTGACCGCGGCGACCGGGGGGCTGGAGGGACGCCGGGTCACCGCGTACCCGGCGCTCGAACTGGACATGCAGGCCGCCGGGGCGTCGTTCCAGGACGTGGCGGCGGTCGTGGACGGTTCGCTGGTCTCCTCGCGTGCCTGGCCGGACCATCCGGTGTGGATGCGGGAGTTCCTCAAGGTGCTGCGGGCGACGGCGCCGGTGACGTGACGCCCGTGGCCGGTCAGCCGGCCACGAGCTCCTCCGCCACCTCGACCGCCTCCTGGAGCGAGTCGACCACCGGCACTCCGACGCTTTCCAGACTGGCGCGGCTGTGCGATCCGCCTGTGTACAGCACTGCCTTCGCGCCGACGTGGGCGGCGGCGACGGCATCGTCCGCCGCGTCACCGATGACGACCACGTGCTCGGCCCGCACGCCGCCGAGCTGCGCCAGGTGCCGCACCATGTGCTCGGCCTTGCCCGCGGTCGACGCGCCGATCCGGCCGTCGACCCGGACGAAGCGCTCCTCGATGCCGTGCCGGCGCACGATCGGCACCAGGTGTTCGTGCGGGGCGAGGGACAGCAGCGACTGGGTCAGACCGGCACTCTGGCGGCGGACGAGCAGCTCCGCGGCACCCTCGGCGAGCCCGCACGTCTCGGCCCGGGTCCAGTAGTGCTTGTGGAAGGCCGCGTCCATCACGAGCCATTCGTCGTTCGTCGGCAGCCGCCCCATGAGCCGCTCGTAGAAACGGGGGACGGGCACGCAGTACAGCTCCCGGTACCGCTCGAGCGTGATCTGCTCGAGCCCCAGTTCCGCGAAGGCGGCGTTCGTGGCCGCGATGACCGCGCCGATGTCGTCGAGCAGTGTGCCGTTCCAGTCCCAGACCAGATGCGCCTGCGTCCCCTGCTTGCCCATGGCGGAAACCGTACAGGCCGGGTACGACAGACCGGCGCACGGCGGGTCACCGGGTGCGGCATCGGAGCGGCGGGTCACCGGGTACGGCAACGTGTACGGCGGCACCGGGTACGACAGCCGGCGCACGGCCGGTCACCGGCACAACGGCGCGTGCGGCGGGTCCCCGGTTCGACGGCCGGCGCGGGCGGCAGGTCAGCCGACGATGTTCGGGATCTCCTGCACGCCGAACCAGAGCAGTTCGTGGTCCTCCGCGCCGTCGACGGTGAACTGCGCGTCGTCGTCACCGTGGTCGGCCGCGCCGAGCGCCGCGACGGCGGCCGCGACGTCGTCCACCGCGTCGTCGGCGTCCACATGGACGGCGGCCGCCTTGGACATCGGCACGGCCCGGGCGACCCGAACCTCGCCGAGCGCACCGGCGTCGAGTACCCGGTCGGGATCGGCGACGGCGTCCTGGTCCGGCACGTCGACGGCCACGACCGCGCGGCGCCGGGCAGCGTCGGGGTCGCCGGCGATCAGACGCAGGGACGCGGCGGCGGCGCGGCTGAGCGCCGCGTACTCCAGTTCCTCGATGTCGTCGGAGACGTACCACTCGCGCAGTCCGGGCGTGACGGCGTAGGCGGTCAGCGGACCGGGGCCCAGTTCGCCCGCCTTGTGCGCCGCTGCGAGACCGGGGAGGGTCAGGGGGACGTACACGCGCATGACAGGCCGCTTTCGTAGTCGGTGATCGCCCTCAGGATACGTGCGGCGTCCCCCTTCGGGGTGCGCCCGCTCGCCCTCCCGCCGTCCACCTGGTACACCGCCGAAGGCCCGTGCGGCCCGCCCGTACAGCGCCTCGTCACACTGATAGGTGAACTTCCCGACCGCCTCCCTGGGCGGTTTCGCCGCTTTGCGGCAAAGGTGCGCACGCCATAGAAGTTCCCCGTCGAAGCTACCTCCCGGTACCCAGCCCGGGACCAGCACATCGGGGGCGATCCGTATGGACAGGACCAGGCCCGCAGGGCGCCACGACCAGCGCAGGCCCGCCGCCCACGCGGCGGCGGCACTGACCCGGGCACGCGGCAGGCTGCACAAACCGCACTACTGGTTCGCCGACCGCCTGCTCGCGGTCCTGACCGGCCGGCGACCGGTGCACTGGATGCTCGGGCACACGATCGGCGAGGCCTATGAACAGTTGGTCCGGCTCGCGCCGGGGACGCCGTTGCTTCCGGCGGACCGGGCCACGCCGGTCATCCGCCACTGCGGCGAGTTCCACCCGGGGCCGGGCGTGATCGAGGCCTTCGCCCGCATCGGCTCGGGCGACCGGGTCAGCGCGATGGCGTTCCGGCTGGAGCAGGGCCGGGACCTGCGCTGGCGCTGCGCGGCGATCGAGGTCGCGGCGAACCGCTGAAACGGCGGCCCGGGTAGGCGGTGGGCCCACGCGCGGCGTCCCGTCGTCCGGGGGTCTGAGGCTGCTGGGCTGAGCCGGGCATGCGCAGCCCCGGCGTACGGATGCCTGCGTGCCCGCCTGGAGGCCCCGAGCGGCGCGGCCGGGCATTGGCCGGGCCACGCCGCTCGGAGCGCCCCCGTGCTGCCTGGAAGGCCGTCCGGGGGCGTGGAGCCAGGGCGTGGGCGGCCCGGTCAGCGGCGAGCAGCCAGGGTCCAGCCAGTCGGCCACGGAGGAGCAGCCAGTGCCCGGCCGGTCAGGCCGACGGCAAGAAGCCAGGACCCGCCGGCCCGCCGACGAGAAGCCAGGACCCAGCCAGGTCGGCCGCGGGATAGCAGCCAGGGCATGGGCGGTCAGGCGCGGGCGAGAAGCCAGGGCCCGGCCGCGGCCGGGCCGGTTCGGTGGAGCCCGGTCGCCCGAGCGGGCGGCCCGATCATCGGCGGAGACGCGGCCGGGGCCGGAC
>NZ_JBSGZJ010000072.1:0-21446 GCF_053610925.1 Streptomyces sp. NPDC054847
CGCGTGGCCTGTGCGGGGCGAAGGATGCCCGCGGTGCGCTTCCGGCGGAGCGCCGCCCGCGGTGCGCTGCCGGCGGGGCCGCGTCGGCGTCCGCATCGGCATCGGCGGAGGGCACCTGACCGCCGCCGGTACCCGCCCGGCTACGCCGACCAGAGCGACCCCCCTCCGGCCGACCGTGGCCGGAGGGGCGTAGGGCGCGTCGGGCGGGACCCGTCAGAGGGGCGTCGGGCAAGGCCTCAGACCGTCCACTCGTCAGCGACCGACAGCGCCGCGTCCAGCGCGGCCAGACCCTCCTTCGCCTCGGCCTCGCTCACGTTGCACGCGGGGACGGCGTGCGTGCGGTTCATGTTGATGAAGGGCCACAGGCCATTCTTCTTGCAGGCCGCTCCGAACGCCGCCATCGCCGCGTTCGCCTCGCCGGACGCGTTGTAGGGCACCAGCGGCTCGCGGGTCCCGCGGTCGCGGACCAGTTCGAGCGCCCAGAAGACCCCCAAGCCGCGCACCTCCCCCACCGACGGGTGGCGCTCGGCCAGCTCACGCAGCCCCGGCCCCAGCACTGTCTCTCCGACGACCGCCGCGTTCTCGACGACCTTCTCGTCCGCCATGACCTGGATGGTGGCGACGGCCGCCGCGCACGCCAGCGGGTGGCCGGAGTAGGTGAGCCCGCCGGGGTAGGGGCGCTTGTCGAAGGTCGCGGCGATCTCGGCGGAGATCGCCACACCGCCGAGGGGCACGTATCCCGAGTTGACGCCCTTGGCGAACGTGATCAGGTCCGGCACCACGTCGAAGTGGTCGGCGGCGAACCAGGCGCCCGTTCGTCCGAAGCCCGCCATGACCTCGTCGAGGACGAACACGATGCCGTACCGGTCGCAGATCTCGCGGACGCCCGCGAGATAGCCGGGCGGAGGCGTCATGATGCCGGCCGTGCCCGGGATCGTCTCGAGGATGATCGCCGCGATCGTCTGCGGGCCCTCGAAGGCGATGGTGTCCTCCAGGTGCGTCAGGGCGCGTGCGCACTCCTCCGCCTCCGTCGAGGAGTAGAACGGGGACCGGTACAGGAACGGCGCCCAGAAGTGGACGACGCCCGCCGTGCCGTTGTCGCTGGCCCAGCGGCGCGGGTCGCCGGTGATGTTGACCGCCGTCGCGGTGCCGCCGTGGTACGAGCGGTAGGCGGAGAGCACCTTCGGACGGCCCGTGTGCAGACGGGCCATCCGGATCGCGTTCTCGACGGCCTCCGCGCCGCCGTTGGTGAAGAAGATCTTGTCGAGGTCGCCGGGGGTGCGCTCGGCGATCAGCCGGGCCGCCTCGGAGCGCGCCTCCACGGCGAACGCGGGCGCGAAGGTGGCGAGCTTGCCGGCCTGTTCCTGGATCGCCGCGACGACCTTGGGGTGCTGGTAGCCGATGTTGGTGTAGACGAGGCCGCTGGTGAAGTCGAGGTAGCGGTTGCCGTCGTAGTCCCAGAAGTAGGACCCCTCTGCGCCGGCGACGGCGAGCGGGTCGATCAGGCCCTGGGCGGACCAGGAGTGGAACACATGGGCGCGGTCGGCCGCCTTGACGGCAGCTCCGGTCTGCGGGTCGGCATGAGGGGTCATGCGGCTCAGCGTAAGGAACCGCCGGTCGTAGCCGACATGGCCACCTTGTATGGACCAGGCCGCTTATCTGGGCAGGGTGTCGCCCCTCGCGGGCACCCTTTCATGATTGACAGCATACTGTCGTCATGACAGGCTGCTGTCATACACGGAGGAGCAGGACACGCGTCAAGGAGGGCACCATGACCAGCGGGACCGTTCATCTGGCCGTTTACGACACCTACGCCGACTGGGAGACGGGCCACACCACCGCCCACCTCACCCAGAACGGCTTCACCGTGAAGACGGTCGGCCTCACCACGCACCCCGTGACCACCATGGGCGGCGTCCGCATCCAGCCCGATCTGGCGCTCGCGGACCTCGACCCGGCGGACAGCGCGCTGCTGATCCTCACCGGAGCGACCCTGTGGGACACCGGCGACGTCCTCTCGCCCTTCGCCACCAAGGCCCGCACGTTCCTCGACGCGGGCGTCCCGGTCGCGGCGATCTGCGGCGCGACCGCCGGTCTCGCACGCGAGGGCCTGCTCGACGACCGCGCCCACACCAGCGCCGTCTCGTTCTATCTGGCCGCCACGGGCTACAAGGGCGGCGACCGTTACGTCGACACGGACGCCGTCACCGACGGTGACCTGATCACCGCCGGCCCGACCGAGCCCGTCGCCTTCGCCCGCGAGGTCTTCGCCCGCCTCGGCGTGTACGAGGGGGAGAAGCTGGACGCCTGGTACCGGCTGTTCCACGACTCGGACCCGGCGGCCTTCGAGGTCCTGAACGCATGAGGCCGGACCACCACCCCCAGGAACTGCTGACCCGCACGGCCCTCGGCGTCTTCCGGCTGAACGGGCAGTTCATCACCGTCTCCGACCGCATCGCCAGGGAGGCGGGGCTGACGGCCGCCCGCTGGCAGGTCCTCGGCGCCGTGGTGCGCGGGCCGCAGTCCGTGGCCGGGATCGCCCGCACGATGGGCATCACCCGGCAGAGCGTGCAGCGCATCGCCGACGTGCTCGCCGGGCAGGGGCTGGCCGAGTACCGTCCCAACCCGGCCCACCGGCGCGCGAAGCTGCTGCACGCGACGGAGGAGGGCCGGGCCGCGATCAAGCAGATCGACCCCGGCCACGCACGGCTGGCGAACCGGCTGCTGGACGCCCTCGGACCGGAGGAGTTCGCGGAGACCGTGCGGGTGCTGGAGCAGCTTTCACGGGCGATGGACACCATCGACGCCCAGGACACGGCCGACGGCCCGGCCGGCCTCCCGCCGGGACGGGAAGCCTGACGTCGGGAAACCGGCACGGCCCCCGGGCCGGGGCCCTGACGGAACGCGACGCCAGGTGCCCGGCGTCAGTGCCCCGGCGCGGAAGCCTTACGCCGGGAACCCGACGCCAGGAGCCCAGCGAGGAACGCCGCCGGGGCCCCGGCGGCGTTTCCGCGCGTACCGCTGACCTGTGTGGCTCCCGGCGCGCCCACTATCCTCGGTCCGTCGAGCATTTCGGTACGGGGGAAGGGCCGCGCGGCGATGGAGCAGCTGGCACCAGGGGATCCACATCACATCGGCGAGTACCGGATCCTGAGCCGGCTCGGGGCGGGCGGCATGGGCCAGGTGTATCTCGCCCGCTCCGACCGCGGACGCACCGTCGCGGTGAAGCTCGTGCGGCAGGAGCTCGCGGAGCAGGAGGAGTTCCGCAACCGCTTCCGGCTCGAGGTCCGGGCCGCCCTGCGCGTCGGCGGGAGGTGGACGGCGCCCGTCCTCGACGCGGACACGGAGGCCCCGGTCCCCTGGGTCGCCACCGGTTACATCGCCGGGCCCGCGCTGCACACCGTCGTCTCCGGCGCGCACGGACCGCTGCCGGAACGCAGCGTCCGTCTGCTGGCCTCCGGCCTGGCGCACGCGCTGACGGACATCCACACGGCCGGCCTGATCCACCGCGACCTCAAGCCGTCGAACATCCTGCTCACCATCGACGGGCCGCGTGTCATCGACTTCGGCATCGCCCGCGCGCTGGAGACGGTCGCCGACGACGGCCTCACCCGCACCGGCGCGCTCGTCGGCTCGCCCGGTTTCATGTCGCCCGAGCAGGTGCGCGGCGACAGAATCACCCCGGCGTGCGACGTCTTCTGCCTGGGGTCCGTACTCGCCTACGCGGCGACGGGCCGGCTCCCGTTCGGATCCGCCGCGAGCGGCGCCCACGCGCAGATGTTCCGTATCGCGCAGGAGGAGCCGGACCTGGCCGGGGTCCCCGAGGCTCTGCTGGACCTGATCCGCGACTGTCTGCGCAAGGAGGCGGAGGCACGGCCGACCGTGGACGAGGTCCTTCGCCGGACGGCCGCCGACGCGGACGGCGAGCCGTGGCTGCCGGGGGCGCTGATCGCGCAACTCGGCCGCCACGCGGTCCAGTTGCTGGACGCCGAACAGCCGCAGGCACCGGCGCAGCCGCCGACGATGACGGCGCCTCCCCGCGCGGCCGCGACACCGCCTCCCGCTCCGGCGCCGATACCGGCGGCGGCGCCGCACACGCCGCCCGGACCGGTGTACGGCTATCCGCAGCCGTACCGGCCGGCTCCGCACCACCCTGCCCCGTACCCGCCAGGGCCCCATGCCCCGACTCCGCCTCCGGCGCCACGGCGCGGCTCCCGTGGCGGGACACTGGCCCTGATCGCCGTCGCGCTGGTCGTCGCCCTCGGCGCGGGCGGCTCGGTGTACGCGTTCATGTCCAAGGACAAAGGCAAGCGGACGACTGCGGACCCGAAGCCCAGCTCCACGTCCTCGGCCCCCACCTCTCCCCCCGCCTCCTCCGGCACTCCCGCACCGACCGGCACACCGCCGACGGCCCAGACGGCGGGCGATGTGCCGCAGGAGTACGTCGGCACCTGGCGGGCGTCGTTCGAGACGGCGGACGGCACGAACACCCGGATCATGACGATCACGCAGGGCGCGACCGGCGAACAGATCATGACCCTGAGCGGCACCGGCCCCAACTACGACTGCCGCTGGTCGGCCAAGCTCCGCGCCCCCGGACCGCCCCTTGAACTCGCCCCCACGGCCGTCACGTTCGGCGACCGCGTCTCGTGCGCCCCGGGGCAGTGGAGCCTGTTGAACATGCCCGCCGACAACATCATCGTCCGCGAGCTCGTCGGCTCGACCGGCGAGCCGCTCACCTACACCAAGACGGGCTGAGAAGGGCGACACGCCGGCTGAGAGGGTCTACTGTGCCGGGCCCGCGGCAGCCGGCCTCAGCCCCAGCTCGCGCTGTGGAAGTTGCGGTACTCCCTGCGTTCCTGGGCCGACACGAGCCACCGTGCGACCAGCAGTCCGGTCAGGCTGAGGCCGATCAGGCCCGCGCCCAGGGCCGGGTTGCCGAAGTCGACGATCGAGCTGACCGCCCGCGATCCGAGGCCCTCCCCGGGCCGCGGCGGCGCGGGTACGGGCGGGGCGCCGCCCTCCGATTCGTCGACCGTCCCGCCCGGGGCGGGCGGGCCGCCCGTCAGGTCCACGCCGAGCTTCTCCATGGCGGTGGTCACCGGCTGGAAGTAGGTGGTGCCGCCCGTGGTGCAGTCGCCGTCGCCGCCCGAGGTGACGCCGAGCGCCAGTCCCTCGGAGAACAGCGGCCCGCCGCTGTCCCCCGGCTCGGCGCAGACCGTGGTCTCGATCAGCCCGGTCACCGTGCCCTCGGGGTAGTTCACCGTCGCGTTGACGGCGGTCACCTCTCCGGAGCGGAACCCGGTCGTGCTGCCGCTGCGGAACACCCGCTGCCCGACGGCCGGTTCGCCGGCCCCGACGATCTGTACGCCCCTGCCGCCGCCGATGTCCACGACGTTGGTGCGGTCCAGGACGTCGACGTCCTCGTAGCGCACCAGGGAGTAGTCGTCGCCGGGGAAGCTGGCGGCCGTGGTGGTGCCGACGAGTTCGTCGCCCTGACGGTCCCGGAACCAGGTGGAGTCCTCCGGCCCGCAGTGCCCCGCCGTCAGGATGAAGATGTCCTGGCCGTTGGTGACGTTGAACCCGGCGGTGCACCGCCGCTGGTCCCCGAAGACCGCGGTGCCGCCGTTGACCCTGGTGGTGAAGGTCCCCGAGGTGCGTTCCATGCGGACGAAGCCGCCGATCTCCTCCGCGAGGCCGGACATGCGCGACCAGTCGTCCGCGGAGACGGTGCTGTCGGCGCGCACGGTGATGCTGTTGGCCGCGTAGTCGACCGCCCACGCGGTGCCGGGCACCCGGGGCGCGGAGCGCAGGGTCTCGGTGGCCGAGCGGAGCCGCTCCATGCTGTGGCGCACCACTTCGGCCTCCGCGCCGGCCCGCCGAACCTCCTCCGCGGCCTCCTGATCGGTGACGGCGACGACCGTCCTCCCGTCGGGGCCGGTCCAGCTGCCCGCGGTACGGGCCGGGCCGAGCCGCGACACCAGCCCGGCCACCGGGTCATCGGCCCGCGGATCACCCGCGGCGGGCGGCTCGCCCGCCATGGCGCCGGAGACCATCAGCCCGCCGCTGAGCAGCCCGACCACGGCGGCCAGCCGCACGACCCGCTGGAGTGTCCGTCGTGCCCCCCTCCGTCGTGCGTGCATCATGCGCGGCCCCAAGGTCGTAACGGAACGGCTTCGCCAGTGCCATGGGGCCCCGGACGCCGAGGCCCCGGTCCTCAGTACGTGCCGCGGTACCGGACCGTTCAGCCGACGCCGCTACAGGGTCATCGAGTACACGTAGCGGTTGCTCTCGTACTCGTTGACCGACCACAGGACACCGGCCCGGGCGTCGTGGCTCAGGTCCTCCGGTCCTTCGGCCTGGTGCCAGGCGAAGATGGCCGGCAGGTCACCGAGGGGCTGCTTGCGCCAGGTCCGCACCGTCCCGTAACGACTCGGACCGGCACTCGCGGACAGGTAATAGGTGCCTGAGACGCTCACGGCGCCCTGCACCTGACCGCCGTGCCGGATCCGTTCACGGGCGACCGACCTGATCAGCCCACCCGGTCCGGCGGGAGCCAGCGCGCCGGTGGTCGGGTCCAGGTTCCAGCGGACCACGCGCGAGGACGTCTCGAGCGGACGCCTGAACTCACTCACCACGAGGGAGTGCGGAGCAGTCGTGACGTCCACCGCCACCTGCGAGTAGCGCTGCTGCACCTCTACGAGGTTCGGTGCCACATGGTCATAGGCGCGGCTCTGCGGCAGGACGTACTTGTAGCGGAGCGCGTGGTACTTGCCCTTCCAGTAACCGCACTTGTCCGCCGGGCCGTCCGTCGCGACCTCGAGCATCTCGTCGGTGTTGAAGACGCGCAGGCCCTTGATGGTGTCCGCTATGTAGAGGCGGTTGCCGTACCAGGCGATACCGCCGGCGTGCAGGGTCGCGGGCCGGAAGGTGAACCGGCGTCCCTGCACGCGAGGTTCGACGAGCAGCACGTGCCGGTACTTCGGCGCGGCAGGGTCCGAGAGGTCCACGATGCTGATCCGCGCCCCCTGGTCCTCCTGACCCGCGCGGGCGTACCAGGAGACCATGAGGACGTTCGGGTCGGTTCCGCCGGCGGCGGTGCAGCGGTTGCTGATGCCCTGCGGGCGCCAGTACCTGGTCTTGAAGTCGTTGGCGATGGTGTTCCGTTCGCCCGCGCCCTGCCACTGGAACGAGGTGCGCAGCCGGGGCAGGCTCGCTCCCGGCCAGTCCGGTCGTGCGGGACGGCCCTTCCTGTCGGTGTCGGCCAGGATGTCGTCGAGCGATGCCCTGCCCAGTCCGTGGCGCTCCTCGGGACGTGCGCTGTCCGCCATGAGGAGGAGTCTCTTGATCACGTCCGGGTAGTTGGTGCCCGATCCGTTGGCGCGGGTGCGCATGCGCAGGTCGAGCGGCATCGGATCGGCGGCTTCCGCCGCCTGGGCGCCGTGCGGCAGCAGCAGGCCGCCGACGGTGGCGGCCACCGGTGCCGCTGCCATGCCCCGCAGAATCGTTCTCCGTGTGGTGTCCATGGCGATGGACCGTAGGAGCGGACGGGCGGGTCCGTCCCGCCCGCGGCTGTCCGGGACATGTCCCGGACAGCTTGGGTCCACTCAGACCGCCCACGGCCTCAAGTCCTGGCCCACATAGGCGACTTGACCATGACAGAGGCCCTGTGCGCCGCGTTGTGGGAAGATCCGGGCGTGGATGCCCTGCTGCCCGAAGACCCCACCCAGATCGGCCCGTTCCGGCTGCTCGGACGGCTCGGAGTCGGCGGGATGGGCCGGGTCTATCTCGCCCGCTCGGCCGGCGGCCGGACCGTGGCCGTCAAACTCGTGCGGGCCGAGCTCGCCGCACAGGACGAGTTCCGGCGCCGGTTCGCGCGTGAGGTCGAGGCGCTGGAGCGGGTCGGAGGGGCCGGGACCACGCCCGTCATCGCCTCCGACACCGCGGCGGAGTCGCCCTGGGTGGCCATCGGATATGTGCCGGGGCCGTCGCTGAGGAGCGTCGTCGTCGACCAGTACGGGCCGCTGCCGGCGAACTCCGTACGCGCCCTGGCCGCCGGACTGGCCGACGCGCTCGGGCACATCCACGCCGCCGGGCTGCTGCACAGGGACCTGAAGCCCTCCAACATCCTGCTCACCGTCGACGGCCCCCGCATCATCGACTTCGGCATCGCACGCGCCGTGGACACCGTCACCGACGGCGGGCTGACGACGACCGGCGCGGTCGTCGGATCACCCGGCTTCATGTCGCCCGAGCAGGTGCGCGGCGAACGGCTCACGCCCGCGTCGGACGTGTTCTGTCTGGGTGCCGTGCTGGCGTACGCGGGCACCGGGCGCCCGCCGTTCGGGTCCGCGGACAGCGGGGTGCACGCCGTGCTGTTCCGTATCGCCCACGAGGAGCCGGACCTCGCCGGGCTCCCGCCCGAGCTGGAGCCGCTCGTACGGGGCTGCCTGAACAAGGACCCGGCTGCCCGGCCGACGGCCGCGGAGCTGGCCGGCGTGCCCCTTCCGGACGAACCGTGGCTGCCCGCCGGCCTGCTGGCCGGGCTGGGGCGGCACGCTGCCCGGCTGCTCGACGCGGACGGGGACCCGACACCCCCGACGCCGGTGACCGTGCCGGCCGCGCCGCGCAGGCGGCGGCGTACCCCGCTGGCCGCCGCGGCGGCGGTCGCCGTTCTCGCCGTCGCCGGCACGTTCGCCGCCCTTCAGTGGAAGGACCGCGGCGGGACGGACGACGGGGCGGGCGGCGCGGGAGCGACCGGCACCCCGGTCGCGTCCACCAGCGGCACCGGCGACTCCGCCGGCATCGTGCCCGACGACTTCCTCGGCGCGTGGGAGGGCGTCCTGCGGGGCAGTGCCGACGCGCCGTACGAGACCGGGCGCATCGAGATCACCCAGGGCCGGGCCGGCGAGAAGACCGGCGTGTACGTCCACGTCACCGGTGAGCGGCTGTGCATGGGGCGCTCCACGCTCGTCTCCGCGGACGCCGACCGGATCGTGTTCGGCGAGAGCGACGTGACCACCAGCGTGCCCGAGAGGCGCTGCACCCCCGCCGCGCACCAGACCCTGACCGTACGGTCGCCAGAGGTGCTGGAGTGGACGTCCGGGGACGTCACTGCCACGTTCCACCGGTCGAAGAACGGCCCCAAGGCCGTGCCGTCCGCCTTCGTCGGTCACTGGCGGCAGAAGTTCGACGTGCTGGACGCCCCGCCGGACTACGAGGAGTCCCGTTCCTTCGAGATGACGGTCACCCAGGGTCCGGTCGGCGCCCCGCTCGTACGGTTCTCCGAGAACTACCCGCGCACCGACGAGGAGACCGGCGAGGAGACCGGCGACCTGGTGCACTGCGAGAGCACCGCCGTGCTCGGCGGCGTCGGCGACCTGGTCGTCCTCGGGCCGCCGCAGCCGGCAGAGGGTTCCGACCCCGAGTGCACCCCGTCGGGCTCCGCGCAGAACCTGCGCGCCGACCGCTTCGAGGGCAAGGAGCGCCTCCTCATGTACGGGATGAGCGCCGACGGCGAACCGGCGGAGTACGTCCGCAGATGACCCGGCAGGGTGATTGAACTCCGGACCAACATTCGGCGTCCGGTCGCACAAGCCGCTCCGCCGCGCCGCGTGTCCTCCGTACGGTGGCCGCTCCACCTGGGACGCGAGGAGCGAGGGGGCACCCGTGGAGTGGCTCAATGCCGAGAACGTCGTGGCCGTGCTCACCGCCGTGCTGGGCATCCTGGCCTCCGGCGGGGTGCTCTGGTACGAGCGGCGGGTGCCACGGCGAAGACGTATCGGGTACCGGGTGCAGATGGACACCCCGATCGGCAGCGACGTGCGCGCCGGGCGGCCAAACTTCCGGCTCGGGCTGTTCAACGAGGCCCCCGAGATGTCCGACGCCACGCTCGTCCTGCTGCGCGTCGAGAACGACGGCTCGCAGAGCATCGCGGACAACGACTACACCGGCCGGGAGGTCCACGGCCTCACCGCGGAGTTCACCGACCGCACCGTCCGGGCCATAGCGGTCACCCAGCCGCCGGGTGCCGAGCACCTGATGGACCACTTCACGGCGGCCGCCGGTATGCGGCACACCGGCGGAACGATTCACCTGCCGCGTGTCCCAACCAGGGCCAGCACTTCAAGCTGCTGGTCCTGCTCACCGGCGGGCCGGTCGGCAGCCCGATCCGGGTGACCGGCGGCCTGCGGGACGGCGACGTGGCCCCCAACCGCAGCACCACTCCCGACGACACCCCGCCGCTCTTCAGCCGTGCCGCCCGGGTGATCACCGTGCTGCTGACCGTCTGCGTCGTCGCGCTCGCCACGATCATCGTCGCGCGGGACGACTCCCGTCCGCCGATCGGCTGCGCCCGCGGAGAGCTCACCGTCACCGGCTCGACGGCCTTCGCGCCGGTGGTGCGGGAACTGGCGAAGAAGTACGAGAAGGACTGCGAGGGCGCCACCGTCACCGTCGACGCGCACGGCAGCAACGCCGGCATCAGGGCGCTGGCGGAGACCGGCGCCGCGTCGGGCGGCGGTTCACCGGCGATGATCGCGCTCGCCGACGGCCCCAAGCCCGGCGGCTACCCGCAGCTCCGTGAGACGCGGGTAGCCGTCTCCGTCTTCTCGCTGGTCGTCAACGACCGGGTCACGCTGAAGAACCTCTCCCTCGACGCCGTCCGCAAGATCTACCGCGGCGAGATCACCGACTGGTCGCAGCTCGGCGGCCCCGAACTGCCGGTCCTCCTCGTCAGCCGGGACGCCAACTCCGGTACCAGGGAGGTCTTCCAGCGCCGGGTCCTGCACCGCAACGAGCCCGTGAACTCCTCGCGCGACTGCGAGCACAAGGACGACGCGGAGGCTCCCGTCGTCCGCTGCGAACTGAGCAGCACCGAACAGGTGCTGGCGACGGTCGCCGAGCTGCCCGGCGCGATCGGCTACAGCGAGCTGCGCTCCGGCAGCGGACTGAAGGGTCTGCACCGTCCGACCATCGACGGCGACGCGCCGTCCGTCGACGACATCGGCGAGACGGGCTACCCGTACCGCGAGATCGAGTACGCCTACACGTACGGCCGGCCGCCCGCCGACTCGCTCGTCTCCAGCTTCCTCACCTACATGAGCCGCGGCGGCGGACAGGACGTGATCACCACGCACGGGCACCTGCCGTGCGCGACGCCGAAGGGGCTGCGGATCTGCGGGGAGGAGTGAGCCGGGTCGGTCAGGGCGGGAGCATGAGGGTCAACGGTGACGCCGGGCGGCGCGGGACCGGCCACGCCTCCCCGGCTCCATGCGGCGCGGCCGGGCACGGAAAAACCCCCGGACGCGGATCCACGGCGAAAGCGCTGGGCCCTCGCCGCGGATCTGCCCCTCGGGGGTTTCCAGTGTCCCGCGAACGCCCTGCAGGAACGAGTTGATCTCGAAGCTCGAGGCCACATCGCCGCAAGGTCCCCGACCAGGCTTCCGGTACGGGATGGCGCCTTCTGCGCAGGTGCCCACCGTCACGCGTACGGCGCCCGTTCCTGGCTACCCCCGCAGCCCATCCGGCCACCCTCTTCCCGACGGACAGCCCGGTCAGCGGCTTGCACGGCAACGGGCCGACCACCACCCGCAGCCGCCGTGCCTCACTGCGGCGGCTGACCGCCGTAGGGCTGGTGACCGTACGAGGGCTGGGCCGGAGGCTGCTGACCGTACGAGGGCTGGCCCGGGGGCTGCTGGGCGTACGGCTGGTGCTGCTGGTGCTGCGGCGCCGGGTACGGAGGCTGCGGCCCGCCGTAGGGCTGCTGGGCGTACCCCTGCTGCCCGCCGGGCCCGTACTGCTGCGGCCCGTGCCACTGTGCGGGCGGCAGGCTGCCGGGCGGGAGGTAGGAGACCTGGCCGGGGGAGGACTCGTGGCGCACGAAACCCGCGGCCTCGAGGTGTGCGCCGGCCCTCTTGTGGCGCGCGGCGTTGATCCAGACGCCGATGCCGACGAGCACGGCGAGGAAACCGACGTAGCCGAGGGCCAGGCCGGGGCTGTCGCCCAGGGAGCCGAGCAGGCGCAGGCTCGCGACCAGGAGCACGATCCCGATGACCGGCAGCCGCTTCACCAGCGCGGCTTTGCTGCTCAGGTCGAACAGAACCCGCTTCTTGTTGAGCTCCAGCACCTGCTGCGGGATCTCGGGGATCCGGGGTGCGTACGGCCAGCACTGTGCGGCACGCGCCTGCGCCTGCGGGCTCGGGTCGGGGGCGAAGGCCAGCTTGATGGAGAAGATCTCCTGCCGGGCACCCGCGTACCGGTAGCCGAACAGCTCGGCGACGGACACCAGCGTCGCGAGCCGCTTCATCATCGACATCTTGGTTGTGAACTCGAACGGCATGCCGCGACGCATGCTGTCGAGCAACTGGGTCGTCTGGCGATCAGCCATGTGTATCCGCCCCTGGACCGGTCTCGGCGCTGCTCCCGCCTCGGCACCGGCGTGAACATTCGGAACACGCAGCCTAGCCAGTCGTGCCGTGTGCATGGCAGGGAGGCCCCTGCCCGCCTCGTACGCCGGCGGGAACCGGCGCGAAGGCCCGGACGCCGATTCGCGTCCGGGGCCTCGCACCGTGTCCGTCCTGCCCGGCAGGCCTACAGGAACGAGTTGATCTCGATGGTCTCGGTCCGGCCGGGGCCGACGCCGATCGCCGAGATCGGGGCGCCGGACATGTCCTCCAGCGCCTTCACGTACGCCTGCGCGTTCTTCGGCAGGTCGGCGAAGGTCTTCGCCTTGGTGATGTCCTCGGACCAGCCCGGCAGCATCTCGTACACCGGCTTCGCGTGGTGGAAGTCGGTCTGGCTGTACGGGAGCTCCTCGACGCGCTTGCCGTCGATCTCGTACGCCACGCAGACCGGGATCTGCTCCCAGCCGGTCAGGACGTCCAGCTTGGTGAGGAAGAAGTCGGTCAGACCGTTGACCCGGGTCGCGTAGCGCGCGATGACCGCGTCGAACCAGCCGCAGCGGCGGTCGCGGCCGGTGGTGACGCCCCGCTCGCCGCCGATGCGGCGCAGTGCCTCGCCGTCCTCGTCGAACAGCTCGGTCGGGAACGGCCCGGCGCCGACACGGGTCGTGTAGGCCTTGAGGATGCCGATGACCCGGCTGATCTTCGTCGGGCCCACGCCGGCGCCGGTGCAGGCGCCGCCCGCGGTCGGGTTCGAGGAGGTGACGAAGGGGTACGTGCCGTGGTCGACGTCCAGCAGGGTGCCCTGGCCGCCCTCGAAGAGGACGACCTTGCCCTCGTCGATGGCGTTGTTCAGGATCAGCGTGGTGTCGGCGACGTACGGCCGGATCTGCTCCGCGTACTGGAGCATCTCCTCGACGATCTTCTCCGTCTCGATCGCGCGACGGTTGAAGACCTTGGTGAGGAGCTGGTTCTTGGTGTCGAGGGCCGCCTCGACCTTCTGCATCAGGATCGACTCGTCGTAGAGGTCCTGGACGCGGATGCCGACGCGGTTGATCTTGTCGGCGTACGTCGGACCGATGCCGCGGCCCGTGGTGCCGATCTTGCGCTTGCCCAGGAACCGCTCGGTCACCTTGTCGACGGTGACGTTGTACGGGGTGATCAGATGGGCGTTTCCGCTGATCAGGAGCTTGGACGTGTCGACGCCGCGGTCGTTCAGCCCGCTCAGCTCGGAGAGCAGAACCGCCGGGTCCACGACGACGCCGTTACCAATGACCGGAGTACATCCCGGCGAGAGGATTCCGGAAGGGAGGAGATGCAGCGCATACTTCTGGTCGCCGACGACAACCGTGTGGCCGGCGTTGTTGCCGCCCTGGTAGCGCACCACATAATCCACTGATCCACCGAGCAGGTCGGTGGCCTTTCCCTTGCCCTCGTCACCCCACTGAGCACCGAGCAGCACAAGTGCGGGCACAGGCGTACACCCCTTCCGGGCGGGGCAAGACCAAGGTCAGGGGGCCGGAGCCGTGCCTGAGTCCTGGGACAGGTTGCCCCGGAATAGACGAAGCCCCTGGCGCAATAGCGCAAGGGGCTCTTGCACAAAGATGCTACCCGAGGAAGGACCGAGGTGTCGGATCCCGACCAGCTGCTGGTGGTCATCGACCCGGTCGCCCGCCGAATGGACGGCGAGTCCGTGCGCATCGCGAAAGATGTGCTGTGCGGCGGGTCGGAGGCGAAAATCTGTCTTCCCCAGGGCCCGGAGGAATTCGCCCGGGCACTCGCCCGGAGGGGTTCGCGCAGGCCGGTGGTGGTCGGCGACGACCGGGCACTGCTGAGGGCCGTGGCCCTGCTGCACCGCGACCGCTCGCTGGGCGACGGCGTGCTGGCGCTCGTCCCCGTGGGCTCCTCCGTACGGCTTGCGCACTCCCTCGGCGTTCCCGCCGGGGCGGTCGCGGCGGCCAGGGCGGTCCTCGAGGGGACGCCGCGGCGGCTGGACCTCCTGGTGGACGAGAGCGACGGGGTGGTCCTGGGCGACCTGGCGATCCCGGCGTCCCGCCCGGTGCCGCATGTGGAGGGCGCCTCGGTGTGGACGGCGGCCCGCTCCCTCGTCCGCACCCTGGTGCGCCCCGCTCCCTCGGCCGCGCCGGTCCGCACCCACCGCCTGCGTGTGGAGGCGGACGGGGTCCTGATGTGCGACCTGGACCGCCCGGTCGAGGACGTCACCGTCCGCGCCGGCCCGGGCGGCCGCGCGGAGGTCGTCGTCCGCCACGGCTCGACCGCCGAGCCCCTGCGCGCGAGCGCCCTCTCCGTGACGGTCTCCGGCCCGGACTTCCGCTACCGGGCCGACGCGCACGTCACCGGCCCGGTCAGGACCCGCACATGGACGGTACGGGCGGGCGCGTGGGGCCTGACACTGCCGCTGCCCGCCCCGGCGGGCTGACCCCGGCGAACGCCCGGCGGGCCTGACCTCAACGGGCAAAGCTCGACGACCCGGCAGGGGCGGCCCCGCCCTGCCGGGTCAGGCCGCGCCGTGGAGCCGGTCGCGGTGTTCGCGCCAGCGTTCCATGAGGAGGGCGAGCTCCTTCTCCAGGAACTGGAAGAACTCCAGCGTCTCGGACATCCGCCGGCCCGCCCCCGTGTCGGGGCCGAGGCTGACCACGCCCTCCCGCAGGGTGTGCTCCCAGCGCTTGAGGATCTGGTCGCGGTTGGTGAGCGCCTCGTACCACTGGTTGCTGTGCACGCGGTAGCGCTCGCGGCGGGAGCCCGGTTCCCGCTCGCGGGAGACCATGTTGACCTGGGCGAGGTAGCGGATCGCGCCGGAGACCGCGGCGGGGCTGACCTGGAGCTGCTGCCCGAGTTCGGCCGAGGTCATCACACCGGAGTCGGAGGAGAGCAGGGCGGCGAAGACGCGGGCCGGCATCCGGGTCATGCCCGCTTCGACGAGTTGGGCGGCGAATCGCTCCACGAATGCGGACACCGCGTCCTCGTCGCGCGGCTGCTGCGCTGCCGTGGTCTGTTCGGTCGCCACCGGATCATCTCCCCTTGTCACGGTCCTGAGCCGAGTTTATACGCTTCCTTAACTTCACAAATTTGTGAAATCAGCGTACGTTCTGAAACATGACGAAGGCAATCACCGTCTCCGGACTCCACAAGTCGTTCGGACGGACACGGGCGCTGGACGGCCTCGACCTCGCGGTCGAAACAGGTGAGGTCCACGGCTTCCTCGGGCCGAACGGCGCGGGGAAGTCGACCACCATCCGGGTTCTGCTCGGGCTGCTGCGCGCCGACTCGGGCGCGGCCCAGATGCTCGGCAAGGACCCCTGGCACGACGCCGTGGAACTGCACCGGCGCCTCGCCTACGTCCCCGGTGACGTCGAGCTGTGGCCAGGGCTTACCGGCGGCGAGGCCATCGACCTGCTCTCCCGGCTGCGCGGCGGCATCGACAGACGGCGCCGCAAGGAACTCGTCGAGCGGTTCGACCTGGACCCGACCAAGAAGGGCCGGGCCTACTCCAAGGGCAACCGGCAGAAGGTGGCCATCGTCGCCGCGCTCGCGTCCGACGCCGAGCTGCTGCTGCTCGACGAGCCGACCGCCGGCCTCGACCCTCTGATGGAGGTCGTCTTCCAGGACGTCATCTCCGAGGCGAAGGCCGCGGGCAGGACCGTGCTTCTCTCCAGCCACATCCTGGCCCAGGTGGAGAAGCTCGCCGACCGGGTCAGCATCATCCGGCAGGGGAAGATCGTGCAGTCCGGAACGCTGAGCGAGATGCGGCATCTGACGCGTACGACGGTCGAGGCGGAGACGGCCCGCCCGGTCAGTGGCCTGGCCGAGCTGCCGGGCGTGCACGACCTGCGGACCGACAGCGGGCGGGTGCGGTTCGCCGTCGACGGCAGTCATCTGGACGGTGCGATCCGCAGGCTCTCCGAGTTCGGCGTCCGCAGCCTCGTCAGCCACCCGCCGACGCTCGAGGAACTGATGCTGCGCCACTACGGCGACGAGCTGGGCGCGAACGGGCACGGCGCCGCCGCCGACGGCACGACCCGCCTCGCCGACGACGGAGCAGCACGATGAGCACGGCCACCGCCACCGAGGCGGCCACCGCCCCCAGCACCGCGAACGGCGGCAACGCGCTCGCCGGCACGCTCGGCCTGCTCCGCTTCGGCCTGCGCAGGGACCGCGTCCGGCTGACCGTCTGGATCCTCGCGCTGGTCGTCGGCACCGTGTCGACGGCGAGCAACTTCAAGACGCTGTACGCCGATCCGGCGGACCGCGCCTCGGTCGTGGCGACCATGGACGGCCCCGCGGGGCTCGCCATGACCGGACCGCGCCACTACCTGGACGACTACAACTTCGGCGCGATGCTGGGCCACCAGATGCTGGGCTTCATGGCCGTGATGGTCGGCCTGATGAGCGTCCTCATCGTCACCAGGCACACCCGCAACGAGGAGGAGACGGGACGCGCCGAACTGGTGCGCTCCACCGTCGTCGGACGGCACGCGCACCTGGCCGCGGCGCTGTCGCTCGCCGTCCTCGCCAATGTGGTCCTCGCCCTGCTGCTCGCGCTCACCCTCGGCAGCATGGGCATCGAAGGCATCGACACCGGCGGCTCGCTGCTCTACGGTTCCGCGCACGCCGCGGTGGGCATCGCATTCGCCGCCGTCGCCGCCGTCACGGCACAGATCACCGCGCACACCCGAGGCGCCTCCGGCATGGCACTCGCCGTCGTCGGTGTCGCGTACGTCCTGCGCGCGGCGGGCGATGTGGGAGGAGACGGGGCGCTCGCCTGGCTGTCGCCGATCGGCTGGGCCCAGCGCACCTACGTGTACGTCGACAACCGCTGGTGGCCGCTGCTGCTGTGCCTGGTGTTCGCCGTGCTGTGCGCCGCCGCGGGCTTCGTACTGTCTACGCGGCGGGACGTGGGCGCCGGCCTGCGGGCGTCGCGGCTCGGCAGCCCGGTTGCGTCGGACGCGCTGAGCCGACCGTTCGGCTTCGCCCTGCGGCTGCACCGCGGCATGCTGACCGGGTTCGGCGCGGGCCTGTTCCTCATGGGCGCGATGTACGGGTCGATCCTCGGCGACGCGGAGGACATGCTCAAGAACATCGACCAGCTCCAGGAGGCACTCAAGGAGATCGGCGGCGCCTCGGTGGCGGAGTCGTTCGCGTCGATGGTCATGGTCGTGATCTCCGTCGTCGCGGCCGTGTACGTGGTGATGGCGGCGCTGCGGCCGCGCGCCGAGGAGACCGCCGGCCGCGCGGAGCCGCTGCTCGCGACCGGGCTGTCCCGTGCCCGCTGGGTGGGTAGCCACTTGGCCGTGGCCATGGCGGGCGGCACCGCGCTGCTGCTCCTGGCCGGGGTGGGCTTCGGGATCGCGGGCGCGGCGTCCGCGGACGACGCGGGGCTGTTCCTCGACCTGGTGGCCGCGGCGCTCGCCTACGCGCCGGCGCTGTGGGTCACGGCCGGCGTCGCCGTCGTGCTCTTCGGCTGGTTCCCGCGGGCGAGCGCGGCGGCCTGGATCGTGCCGGTGTACGCCTTCGTGGTCGGGTACCTGGGGCAGTTGCTTCAGTTCCCCGGCTGGATGAGCGACCTGTCCCCGTTCGGGCACATCCCCCAGTTGCCCGCCGCGCCGATGAGCTGGACCCCGATGGTGGTCCTGACGCTGGTCGCGGCGGGGCTGGTACGGGTGGGCCTCGCGGGCTTCCGCAAACGGGACCTGGAGACGAAGTAACGGCGGCCGGGCGTCACAGTTCGACCCGTAGTGCCTCCAGGCCCCTGATCACGAAACCGCCCTTCCACCGCGGCTCCTCCGCGAGCCGCATGTCCGGGCACTGGCGGAGCAGTTCTCCGAACGACGCCGCCAGTTCGATGCGGGCGAGCGGTGCGCCCAGGCAGTAGTGGATGCCCGCGCCGAAGCTCACATGCGGGTTGTCCGCGCGTGCCAGGTCCAGCGTGTCGGGGTGGTCGAAGCGGGTGCCGTCGCGGTTCGCGGAGCCGAACAGCAGTGCCAGTTCCGAGCCGCGCGGCACCACGACGCCGTCGATCTCGATGTCGTCGAGCACCCAGCGCTCGAAGAGCTGGAGCGGGGTGTCGTAACGCATCAGTTCTTCCACAGCTGTGGACAACAGCGAGTGGTCCGCCCGCAGCGCCGCCAGCTGGTCGGGGTGGCAGAAGAGCGTCCACCACCCGTTGACCGTCGTGTTGACGGTCGCCTCGTGGCCCGCGTTCAGCAGCAGCACACAGGTGGAGATCATCTCCTGCTCGCTGAGCCGGTCGCCCTCGTCGTGGGCGGCGATGAGCGCGGAGACCAGGTCGTCGCCCGGCCGCTCACGCCGCACGGCGATCAGCTCCCGCAGGTACGCGCTGAACCCGGTCGAGGCCCGCACCGCCCGCGCCGCCGTCTCTTCCGACGGGTTCAGCTCGTACATCCCGCAGATGTCGGCCGACCAGGGCCGCAGCAGCGGCCGGTCGGACTCCGGGATGCCGAGCATCTCGGCGATCACGGCCACCGGCAGCGGCTCGGCGACCTCGGCCAGCAGATCGCCGCCGCCCGCCTTCTTGAAGTCGGCGACCAGACCGGCCGCCAGCCGCTGTACGACCGGTTCCAGCGCCTGCACGGTCCGCGGGGTGAACGCCTTCGTCACGAGCCGCCGGATCCTCGTGTGGTCCGGGGCCTCGAGGTCCAGCAGACCGTGGTCGTTGAGAGTGTGGAACGGCTCGTGCGCGGCGGGCGGCGGAGTGCGGCCGAACTCCTCGTGGGTGAAGCGGTGCAGATACGTCCGCCCGAGCCGCCGGTCCCGCAGCAGCGCGGACACGTCCGCGTGGTGCGGCACGAGCCACTGCCGTGTCGGCTCGAACCAGTGCACCCGGCCCCGCTCCCGCAGTGCCGCGAAGGCGGGGTAGGGGTCGGCCACGAACTGGGGGGACCAGGGTTCGAAGAGCGCGTCCATGTCCGGACGCTAACGCTCCCTACGAGGGTGTGACCAGCCTCGCCTCGTACGCGAAGACCGCCGCCTGGGTGCGGTCCCTGAGCCCCAGTTTCACGAGGACCCTGCTCACATGGGTCTTGATGGTCGACTCCGCGACGACCAGGTGGGAGGCGATCTCGGCGTTCGACAGGCCCTGCGCGATCAGCACCAGGACCTCGGTCTCGCGCTCGGTCAGGTCGGCGACCTGGGTCATCGCGGCGGGACGCGGCGTCTCGGACAGCTTGGAGAACTCGGTGATCAGCCGGCGGGTGACGGTCGGCGCGAGCAGCGCCTCGCCGGCGGCCACCACGCGTACGCCGTCGGCGAGCTGCCGGGCGGAGGCGTCCTTCAGCAGGAACCCGGAGGCTCCCGCCCGCAGCGCCTGGTACACGTACTCGTCCAGGTCGAAGGTGGTGAGCACCAGCACCTTGGCGCCGCCGTCCGCCGCGACGATCTCGCGGGTGGCGTCGATGCCGTTCAGCTCCGGCATGCGGATGTCCATCAGCACCACGTCGGGCGCCAGTTCGGCGACCTTGGCGACGGCTTCGCGGCCGTTGACGGCCTCGCCGACGACCTCGATGTCGGGCATGGCGTTCAGCAGGACCGAGAAGCCCTCGCGGACCATGATCTGGTCGTCGACGATGAGCACACGGATCGTCATGACGTCTCCTCGGCGGGGATGGCGGCGACGGGGATGAAGGCGGTGACCTCGTACCCGCCCTCTTCGGTGGGCGCCGCGGTCATCTCACCGTTCAGCATCGTCACACGCTCCCGCATGCCGGTGATGCCGTGACCCGCTCCCGGCGAGGGTTTGACCAGGCCCCGCGGCGGCGTGTTGACGATCCGCAGGCCCAGGCCGCCGAGCACGTAGGAGACCTCGATCTTCGCGGTCGAACCGGGCGCGTGCCGGAGCGCGTTGCTGAGCGCCTCCTGGATGATCCGGTACGCCGACAGCTCGACGCCCTGCGGCAGCTCGCGCACCGCTCCGGTGACCGTCTTCTCGGTCTCCAGGCCCGCCTCGCGGACGTTCGAGAGCAGGTTGTCGAGGTCGGCGAGGACGGGCTGGGGCGCGTCGGGGGCCTGGTAGTCCTCCGCCCTTACGACGCCGAGGATGCGGCGCAGTTCGGTGAGGGCGGCCACCGCGTTCTCCCGGATGGTGGCGAACGCCTTCTCCAGTTCCTCCGGCGGGTTCTCCACGCGGTAGGGCGCGGCCTCCGCCTGGATGGCGACGACGGACATGTGGTGGGCGACCACGTCGTGCAGTTCACGGGCGATGGTGGTGCGCTCCTCCAGCAGGGTGCGCCGGTCCCGCTCGGTGGCGGTGACCGTCTGCTGGGCGGCGACCTCCTGCTTCGCCTCACGGCGGACCAGGACCATGCTCACCATCAGCAGCAGGATCGCGGAGGCGAACAGCATGGGCGCCGCGCCGGGGCCGTAGCCCCGGCTGATCACCGTGTCGGCGAACATCCCGTACGCAGCGGTGATCACCCACATCCAGCCGGCCGTCCGGGGGCGGGTGCGCAGAGCCACGACGATCAACACGGTCAGGTGCGACAGGAACCCGGCGGGCGCCCAGGGCCAGTCGTTCCAGGAGCCCAGCACCGCCACGAACGGAGTGCTCACGATCGACACCCACCAGGCGCCCACGGGCCTGACCAGGGTCATCACGACAGCCGCCGCGGGGACGAAACCGCCGATGACGAACGCGAGGCCGCCCTCGTCGTCGGCGTAGGCGAGCAGCAGGGTGCACAGGGCGAGGAACAGCACCACGGCGTGCGGAAGCCACACCGCGCCGCGGCGTATCCGCTCGCCCGGCAGCCGGCGGACCAGCGGCCCTTCTTCGTTCAGCGGCGGCAGCGGCCGGTAGGCGAACGCGTTGTGGAAGAGGTCCTGGCGGAGGCCGCTGAGCGCTCCCTGGGCCAGGTCGTATTCGGGGCTGCGGGTCTTCTGGGTCACGTAATGACGGTAAGCGGGCGCAAGGGCCCCGGTCGTCAGCATCACTGCGGATCCTGGGGCGTCCGCCTTGAGTACTACCTGGTGGGGCCGGGGTCCGTGGCCCGGTTCGACAGGGCGGGGCCGCTC
>NZ_JBSGZJ010000073.1:0-7277 GCF_053610925.1 Streptomyces sp. NPDC054847
GCCGGCCCACGGACCGGCTGACGTCCGTGGGGCGCACTCCCGAACCGGGTGTGCGCCCCACGGCGTTTGTGCCAGGATCGCCGCCATGCGAGCCAAGACCGGCCAGATCACCGCGTTCGGCGCCGTCTGCGCGCTGCTCCTGACCACGGCCGCCTGCACGAGCGGCGACGACGAAGGGCCAGGCGGGTCCCAGGGGGCACCGCCCTCGGGAACGAGCACCGCGCCCGGCGCCGCGACAGACACCGGCAAGGGCGGCGGCAACGGCGGTGACGCCTCCGTACCGTTGACCGCGCCGGAGCTGGAGCGTGCGGCACTCACCACCAAGGACCTGACCGGTTTCCAGGTCTCCACCGGGAAGAGCGCCCTCGCCGCCTCGGGGCAGCCGACGGCCGACAAGACGCCGTGTCAGCCGCTGGCCGACGCCATGGGCGACGAGCCGGACGGGCGCGCCCGGCACACCGTCAACCGCGGCCTCGGGTCGCTCGACGACCTCGGCCTCGCGATCTCCGCTTCGCTCAGTTCGTACGGCGAGACCGACGCGAAGAAGCTCATGGACGGCCTCGAAGCGGCACTCGCCGCCTGCGGCGCCGGCTTCGCGGCGACGCTCGACGGCCGCGGCGCCTCCTACCGCGAGGTGAGGGCCGCGCCGCTCACCGTCCGGGGCGGTGACGAGACGGTGGGCTGGACCACGGTCGCCACCGGCGAGCACGGCGCGTCGCCCGTCCATCTCGTCGTCGTCCGCAAGGGCGCGACGGTCGCCCGCTTCATGGCGTTCGACCTCGCGGGCCGAAAGCCGCCACGGGTTCCCGGGGCCGTCGCGGACAAGCAGCTGGCGAAGGTCGCGCAGGTGCTCGCAGGCTGACGGCCCACGACTCCCGGGAAGCGGGTCACCAGGCGCCGGCGGCCGGCTTCTCGGCGGGCAGCAGCATCCACAGCGCCAGGTAGAGCAGGAACTGCGGGCCCGGCAGCAGGCAGGAGGCCACGAAGATCACGCGCATCGTGGTGGCGGACGTACCGAAGCGCCGGGCCAGCGCTGCGCACACTCCGCCGATCACACGTCCGTCACGGGGGCGGGCAATTGCGGCCATGGTGGGCTCCTTCACGAGAGCTGTCGCCGGGAGCCTCTCTGTGTGCTCCCGATGACTCCATGGTGGCTTCGCGAAGGGGTACGAAGCGTCGCTCTACGGGGCGATCCCGACCCTGGGAATCGTCGGGGTCGCCCCCTGAGAGCCCTCGTCCCTGAGCACGGCCCCGCGTCGTACCTCGCGACCCTGGCCGCGCAGCGCGGTCCCGCCGTTCGTACGCAGCAGCCTGCGGCGCAGCCGGGCACGGCCCGCGGGCACGACCGCGAGGTGGGCGAGTGCCACACCGGTGGTGTTCAGCAGGAGCGAGTCGATGTCGACGACCTGACCGGGCACCCCCGTCTGCAACAGCTCGATGCCGAGCGAGAGCAGGGCGCCGGCCGCGACCGTACGGGCGAGGGACGCCCACGGGGACACGGCGAGACGGCCGCTCGCCATCGGCAGCAGAACCCCGAGCGGCGCCAGCAGGAGCAGTCCGCCGCCGATGTGCCGTGCGGCCTCGACGGGTCCCTGCTCCAGAGCGGCCTTGATCCCGGCCATGGGTTCCAGGTTCGCCGCCGTCACCCACATCACGTCGAGTGGTCGCAGCGTCAGCCAAGAGACGAGCAGCAGATGGGCGAGGAGGAGGACGACGCCCGCCACGCGGAAGCGAATGGCGGCACTGCCGCCCGAACCTTGACGCTGCACGCACCCCAAGACGCACGCCCGGCGGGAATCGGTTCCGCCGTTGTTCCGAGAGGGTGAGCGAAGCCTCCTGCCGGGTCCGGGCCCGCGTCGCGGGCGAGGTCCCGCGGCGGACTTCCTACCGGGCGGGCGAGCCCGGTGAGGGCAGCGTGTCGAGCGTAGGCACCGCACCCTCCGGCCGTTCCTTGGTCCGCGTCGAGCACACATAGGCGTGCGGCGCGTAGTCCCCGGGACCGCCGAGCACCACGGCCCCGCCGGCCTCCGCGGCCCTGCTCTCCGCCAGGGTGCACACGATCTGGGCGAGGGCCGGTGTCGGCAGGTCCTCCGGCTGGCGGCTCAGCCGCAGGGTGCCCTCCGGATCACCCTCCCTGGCGCCGTTCACCAGCAGCGGCCCCCGCACGTACGTGGTGAAGCCCGCTTCCTGCTCCGGCGTGGACGGGTCCCTCAGCAGCTCGTCGATGAGCGCCTGGGCGAACTCGGGCGCGCTGTCGGCCGCCTTGCTCTCGGAGATCCTCGCCGTACGGTCCACGGCCTCCAGCTGCGAGGCGCACACCAGGTGGACGCGGACGGGTACGCCCTGCTCCTCCGCCTGGGGGGCGATGCTGCCGCCGGACACCTCGCACGGCACCCGCGAAGGCGCGGCCCCGGCGTCGACAGGCACCTGGGTGGTCCTGATGCCGCAGCCCGCGAGCGCGAGGGAGCCGGCGAGCACGACCAGCGCCGAGAGGGCCCTGCGGGCGCCGGTGCCCGTACCCCTCACCGGACGCGCCCGGTTCCCGCCGTGCTCCTGGCTTCCCGTCCGTGCCATGACGCGTTCCCGGCTTCCCGTCCGTGCCGTGACGCCTACCGCTTCACCGCCGACCGCTGTCACAGCGTGTCTTCCTCTCCCCGCGGGCGGTTGTCGTCCGCCGCCGCGCGGCCGTCGGCGCCCGTTGCCCCAGGAGCGTCCGCGTCGCCCGTGCCGACCGCCTCGCAGTCGGCGATCGAGGACCCGTCGCGCGGCAGCGTCAACACGAAGATGGCGCCGCCCTCGGGCAGGTTGGCCGCGGTGATGTCACCGCCGTGGATATGGGCGTTCTCCATGGCGATGGACAAGCCGAGTCCACTGCCCTCGGAACGCGGCCGTGAGGCGCTCGCCTTGTAGAAGCGGTCGAACACGTGCGGCAGGACCTCCTCGGGGATGCCGGGTCCGTGGTCGCGCACCTCGATGACCAGCTCGCCGTCGAGGGGCCTGACGGAGACCCGCACCGGCGAGCCGCCGTGCTTGAGCGCGTTGCCGATCAGGTTGGCCAGGATCACGTCGAGCCGGCGCGGGTCCAGCCGCGCCATGATGCCCCGCTCCGCGTCCAGCTCCACCGCGTCCAGCCAGGCACGGGCGTCGACGCAGGCGGTGACCTGGTCGGCGACGTCGACCGTGTCCAGCACGAGTCTCGCGGTGCCGGCGTCGAAGCGGGTGACCTCCATCAGGTTCTCCACCAGGTCGTACAGCCGGCGGGTCTCGCTGACCACGAGGTTCACGGCAGGCGCGATCATGGGGTCGAGGCTGTCCGCCTCGTCCTCGAGCACCTCGGTGACCGCGGTGAGCGCTGTCAGCGGCGTGCGCAGTTCGTGCGACATGTCGGCGACGAAGCGGCGGCTGGACTCGTCGCGGGCGCTCATGTCGGCGACCTTCTTCTCCAGCGACGCGGCGGTCTTGTTGAACGTCCGCGCCAGCTCGGCCAGTTCGTCCGTGCCGGAGACACGCAGCCGGGTGTCGAGCTTGCCCTCCCCGAGCTGCCTGGCCGCCTCGCCCAGCCGGTGCACCGGCCGCAGCACGGTCGTCGCGGCCGCCTGTGCGAGCAGCGCGGAGCCGACCAGGGCCAGCAGTGTCGCGATGCCGAGCGACCAGGCGAGCGAGTTGAGGTCCTGCCGCTCCTGGTCGAGGGACTTGAACATGTAACCGGTCGGCCCGCCGCCGACGATCCGGGTGCCGCCGACCAGATACGGCTTGCCGCCGCGTTCGGTCCGCTGCCAGTAGAGGTGGTAGGGCACCGTGTTGCCGGCGCCGACCTCCTGCCGTTCGTCGACCGCGTCCTGGAGCGACTGCGGGACGTCCTCCTTGGTGAACATGTCGGGGTCGGACGCGCCGACGATCGGCTTGCCCTCCGCGCGCTCACCGATGAGGAGCACGCTGTAACCGTTGCTGCCGTTCCCCATCTGCTCGGCGACGCGCTGCAACTCGTCCTGCGTGGGTCGCAGGGGCAGCGTCGCGGCACGGTTCTGCATGTCCTGCCGGAAATCGTCGAGGGCCGCGTCCTGCGTACGCGTCAGCACCGCTTCGCGGTTGAGCCAGTACGCGATGCCGGACGCGGACACGGCGGCGGTGAGCGCGACGAGCGCGAACACCACCACCAGGCGCAGCCGCAGGCTCGTCAGGCGGATTCCGGTGAGTATGCCGCGCCGTGGAGCGCCGTCGCCGTTCGTCCCGTCACTCTTCGTGCCGCTGTTCGTGCCGTCGTTCACCGAACGGTCCCGCCCGCACTGCGCGTTCCGGTCACTGCGGGACGTCCAGCCGGTAGCCGACGCCACGCACCGTACGGATCAGGGTCGGTGAGGACGGTACGTCCTCCACCTTCGCCCTCAGCCGCTGCACACACGCGTCCACCAGGCGCGAGTCGCCGAGATAGTCGTGCTCCCACACCAGCCGCAGCAGCTGCTGGCGTGACAGGGCCTGACCGGGGCGCCGGCTCAACTCCAGGAGGAGACGCAACTCGGTGGGCGTCAGCTGCAGATCCTCCCCGTTCTTGGTGACCGTCATCGCGGAACGGTCGATCACCAGCGAGCCGAACGTCGCCGAGTCGGTGGACTCCCGCTCGCCACGGCGCAGTACGGCGCGGATACGGGCGTCGAGGACCCGTCCCTGCACCGGCTTGACGACGTAGTCGTCGGCGCCGGACTCGAGCCCGACGACGACGTCGATGTCGTCACTGCGGGCGGTCAGCAGGATGATCGGCAACTGGTCGGTGCGCCGGATACGGCGGCAGACCTCGAAACCGTCGATCCCGGGAAGCATCACGTCCAGCACGATCAGGTCGGGCCGCTGCTCACGCAGCAGTTTCAGGCCGTCCTCGCCCGTCGCCGCGGTGGCCACTCGGTGGCCCTGGCGTGACAGCGAGAGTTCGAGGGCCGTGCGGATGGCGTCGTCGTCCTCGATCAGCAACAGGAAAGGCACGGGGGTCATTCTGGCCCATGGGGAGCCCCAGTTCGACTCCCAGTACCCCGCAGGCCCGTACTCACACCACTTCTTTCCTTGTGACGCGCCTGTGACAGTCGGCGGACACCGCGATGAAAGAGCCTTGGCAAGCTTCTTCTCACACGAACGGAAACAGACTCCACTCGACGGGGGGCGCGAGATGAACGCACTGCACAGCACCACCTCAAGCGCAGTTGTGACGCGTCTCCACGACGTCGCGCGGAGCACCGAGAAGTCCGGCGCCGTGAACGGGCGGGGGTGCGTTCGCGGCGCCGGGCGTCAGCACAAGCCGCCGTTCATGGCGGTGGTTGACGCACCCACGAGGGAAAGCGGCGCCGCCTACGGTGAGCCGAAGCCGGCGGGGGAGCGGACGTCCTGCTCCGAGGTCGAGTTCACGGCCTACGTCCAGGAGCGCCGGGCGTCCCTGTACGCGACCGCGTACCACCTGACCGGTGACCGGTTCGAGGCGGAGGACCTGCTCCAGAGCGCCCTGTTCTCCACGTACCGGGCCTGGGAGCGGATCAGCGACAAGGCCGCGGTCGGCGGCTATCTGCGCCGCACGATGACCAACCTGCACATCAGCGCCTGGCGTCGGCGCAAGCTCAACGAGTACCCCACGGAGGAGCTGCCGGAGACGGCGGGCGACACCGACGCGATGCGGGGCACCGAGCTGCGCGCCGTCCTGTGGCAGGCGCTCGCCAGGCTTCCCGAACTCCAGCGGACGATGCTGGTCCTTCGCTACTACGAGGGCCGCACCGACCCGGAGATCGCGGAGATCCTGGACATCAGCGTCGGCACGGTGAAGTCGAGCATCTGGCGGTCGCTCCGCCGGCTGCGCGAGGACGAGGTCCTCAGCTTCGGCCGTGACGAAGAGGAGTCCTTCGGCGAGCTGGTGGCCTGAAGGCAACGGGGGAAACACGGGGGAAGTACGGGGGCTGCCGTTTCGGGGGAGACGGCAGAGACCGCTGTTTCGGGGGAGACGGCGGGAAGGATCCACGGGGGACACGGGGATCCACGCGAAAGAAGGATCCACGGGGGAACGGGGATCCACGGGGGAAAACGGAGTGGGGCCGGGCAGGCCGGGGGGTTCTGTCCGGCCCCACTCCCATGTCCTGGGAGCTAGACGGGCTGCCGCGCCGAGGGCAGCCGGCAGTGGCCGGCCGCCGCGGCCGCGAGGCGGCCGAGGGCCTCGGCCTTGCCGCAGGGATGCGCGCCCAGGCCCGCCTGGCGCGCCACGATGCCGCGCTCCGCGCGCATCAGACGCCACCCGCGCCGCAGCAGGAACGGCACGGACTTGCGCCCCTCGCGCAGATCGCGCGCGAGGCGGCGGCGGAACGTGGTGGAGGGCCGGCCGCGCAGGCACAGTGCGTCGGCGAGGACGCCCAACTCCTCACAGCGCCGCACGATGTCGGCCGCGAAGATGCCTTCGGCGACGAACAGCGGTGTGCGGTCGATGTCCAGCGTCTCGGTCCCGGTGCGGGAGCTGGTGGCGATGTCGTACACCGGTACAGCGGTCCGGCCGCTGCGGCAGAGCTCCGCTATCGCAGCCACCGCGGCGTCCGCGTCCCAGGACGAGGGCGAGTCCCAGTCGATGTCGGTGCTGCCCGTCACCAGGGGAAGCGTCGGGTCGTTGCCCTCTTTGTAGAAGTCGTCCAGGCGCAGGACCGGCAGGCCGGTACGGGCGGCGAGAGAGGACTTTCCGGAGCCTGAGGGGCCCGCGAGCAGCACGACGCGGGTCGGGATGGGTTGGGAACTCACGGGAGACAAGTGTGACGCATCCAGCGGCTCCCGGAACCCCCTGGAGCTCCGGTTGGTACGAGCATCACACGACCGACCACTTTCCGTACGCGCACGATCACTTGATGGGATGGAATCCATGGCTCGTCACGCAGCTTCCAGGAACAAGCGCCGCGCAGTGCTGCGCGCCGGACTGACCGTCGCCGCGGCGGGAGCCGCGCTGGGCGCGGGCACGGCGGCGGCCAGTGCGGCCGTGCCGGTGGAGACGGCCACCGGGCTCGTCACGAACTCGGTGAGCGGTGTGGGCGAGCTCAAGAGCCTTCAGCTGCACCCGCTGGCCAACACCGGTGTGGACCCGCTCGACAACGCGATCGGCACCCAGGTCGCCGACTTCAAGCCGGTCAGCACGGCGGTGGCGACGGACAACATCACCAGGGGCCAGGCGATCGAGGACCTCCCGGTGGCGGGGCCGGTCGCCGCCTCGCTGCTGCCGTAGGGCATTTCGTCCGGAACGGGCCGGACGCACGGGGAAGCCCCCCGCC
>NZ_JBSGZJ010000073.1:7287-21430 GCF_053610925.1 Streptomyces sp. NPDC054847
GGCGGGGGGCTTCGGCCGGTGCCGGCGGCGTCAGTACGCCGAGCCGGAGGCACCCAGCGAACCGGTCGGGTGCCAGACCGTCTTCGTCTCGAGGAACGCGGTCAGCCGGTGTGTGCCGGGGTCCGCCGAGAAATCCACAGCCTGTGGACGGAAGACGCGCTTCAGGTTGTCCGCCGCCGCGACCTCGAGCTCCTTCGCCAGGACCTCGTCCGCGCCGGTCAGGTCGATGCCGTTGACGTCCTGGTGCGCGGCGAGCGGGGCCGCGATCTCCGCCGTACGCCCGGAGAGGACGTTGACCACGCCGCCCGGCAGGTCGGACGTGGCGAGCACCTCGCCGAGGGAGAGCGCCGGGAGCGGGGCCTGCTCGGAGGCCACGACGACGACCGTGTTGCCGGTCGCGATCACCGGGGCGATCACCGAGACCAGGCCGAGGAACGGCGACTCCTGCGGTGCGAGGACCGTCACCACGCCCGTCGGCTCGGGGGTGGAGAGGTTGAAGAACGGGCCCGCGACCGGGTTCGCCCCGCCCACGATCTGGGCGATCTTGTCCGTCCAGCCCGCGTACCAGACCCAGCGGTCGATCGCCGCGTCGACGACGTCGGCCGCCTTCGACTTGGACAGGCCCTCCGACTGTGCGACCTCGCGGACGAACTGGTCCTTGCGGCCCTCCAGCATCTCGGCGACGCGGTAGAGGATCTGGCCGCGGTTGTACGCGGTCGCGCCCGACCAGCCGCCGAACGCCTTGCGGGCGGCGACCACCGCGTCCCGCGCGTCCTTGCGGGAGGAGAGCGGCACGTTGGCCAGCCACTTGCCCTTCGAGTCACTCACCTCGTACACCCGGCCGCTCTCGGAGCGGGGGAACTTGCCCCCGACGTACAGCTTGTAGGTCTTGAAGACGCTGAGTCGCCCGTCAGACATCGAGGTAGGCCTCCAGACCGTGACGGCCGCCCTCGCGGCCGAAGCCCGACTCCTTGTAGCCGCCGAACGGCGAGGTCGGGTCGAACTTGTTGAATGTGTTGGCCCACACCACACCCGCGCGGAGCTTGTTGGCCACCGCGAGGATGCGGGAGCCCTTCTCCGTCCAGATGCCGGCGGACAGGCCGTACTGGCTGTTGTTCGCCTTGGCGACGGCCTCGTCCGGCGTGCGGAACGTCAGCACGGACAGCACCGGGCCGAAGATCTCGTCGCGGGCGATGGTGTGCGCCTGCGTGACGTTCGTGAACAGCGTCGGCGCGAACCAGTAGCCGGAGGCGGGCAGCTCGCACGCGGGCGACCAGCGCTCGGCGCCCTCCGCCTCGCCGGCCTCGACCAGCGTCGTGATCCGGGACAGCTGCTCCTCGGAGTTGATCGCCCCGATGTCGGTGTTCTTGTCCAGCGGGTCGCCGAGGCGCAACGTGGACAGGCGGCGCTTGAGGGAGTCCAGCAGCTCGTCCTGGATCGACTCCTGGACCAGGAGGCGCGAGCCCGCGCAGCAGACCTGCCCCTGGTTGAAGAAGATGCCGTTGACGATGCCCTCGACGGCCTGGTCGATGGGGGCGTCGTCGAAGACGATGTTGGCGCCCTTGCCGCCGAGCTCGAGGGTGACCTTCTTCTTCGTGCCGGCGACCTGGCGGGCGATGGCCTTGCCGACCGCGGTCGAGCCGGTGAAGGCGACCTTGTTCACGTCCGGGTGCTCGACCAGCGCGGCGCCGGTGTCCCCGTAGCCGGGCAGGATGTTGACCACGCCGTTCGGCAGGCCGGCCTGGCGGCAGATGTCCGCGAAGAACAGGGCGGACAGCGGCGTGGTCTCCGCGGGCTTGAGGACGACCGTGTTGCCGGTGGCGAGCGCCGGGGCGATCTTCCACGCGAGCATCAGGAGGGGGAAGTTCCAGGGGATGACCTGGCCCGCGACGCCGAGCGGGCGCGGGTTCGCGCCGTAGCCCGCGTGGTCGAGCTTGTCGGCCCAGCCCGCGTAGTAGAAGAAGTGCGCGGCGACCAGCGGAAGGTCCGCGTCGCGGGTCTCCTTGATCGGCTTGCCGTTGTCCAGGGTCTCCAGGACGGCCAGCTCGCGGCTGCGCTCCTGGATGATCCGCGCGATACGGAACAGATACTTGGCGCGCTCCTTGCCGGGCAGCGCCGACCACTTCCCGAAGGCCTTACGGGCGGCCTTCACCGCACGGTCCACGTCCTCGGCGCCCGCGCGGGCGACCTCGGCCAGGACCTCCTCGCTCGACGGGGACACGGTCTTGAAGACCTTGCCGTCGGCGGCGTCGGAGAACTCGCCGTCGATGAACAGCCCGTAGGACGGGGCGATGTCGACGATCGACCGCGACTCGGGTGCGGGTGCGTATTCGAATACGGAAGCCATGTTGATCAGTCCACCGTCACGTAGTCGGGGCCGGAGTAGCGGCCGGTCGCCAGCTTCTGCCGCTGCATCAGCAGGTCGTTGAGCAGGCTCGACGCGCCGAAGCGGAACCAGTGACTGTCCAGCCAGTCCTCGCCCACGGTCTCGTTGACCAGGACGAGGAACTTGATCGCGTCCTTGGCCGTACGGATACCGCCGGCGGGCTTCACGCCCACCTGTACCCCAGTCTGCTCCCTGAAGTCGCGGACGGCCTGAAGCATCAGCAGGGTGTTCGCGGGGGTGGCGTTCACCGCGACCTTGCCTGTCGACGTCTTGATGAAGTCCGCGCCGGCGATCATGCCGAGCCAGGAGGCACGGCGGATGTTGTCGTACGTGGAGAGCTCGCCGGTCTCGAAGATGACCTTGAGCCGGGCGCTGCCGGAGGCCTCCTTCACGGCGCGGATCTCCTCGTACACCTTCATGTAGTCGCCGGCGAGGAAGGCGCCGCGGTCGATCACCATGTCGATCTCGTCCGCCCCGGCGGCGACCGCGTCACGGACGTCCGCGATCTTCACGGGGAGGGCGGCACGGCCGGCCGGGAAGGCGGTCGCCACCGAGGCGACCTTGACCTCGGAGCCCTTCAGGGCCTCCTTGGCGGTCGCCACCATGTCGGGGTAGACGCAGACCGCGGCGGTCGTCGGCGTGGTGCGGTCGGTCGGGTCGGGGTTGACGGCCTTGGCGGCGAGCGCCCGGACCTTGCCCGGGGTGTCCGCGCCTTCGAGCGTCGTCAGGTCGATCATGGAGATGGCCAGATCGATGGCGTACGCCTTGGCCGTGGTCTTGATGGAACGCGTACCGAGGGACGCCGCGCGACCTTCGAGGCCGACGGCGTCGACGCCGGGCAGCCCGTGCAGGAAGCGGCGCAGAGTGCTGTCGGACGCGGTCACGTCGGCGAATGCGGGTGCGGTGGTGGGCATGGTCACCAGATGAGCATATCTACGCGCGTAGCGACCTGTACAGGGGGTGCGGAGAAACTCTGCCCGAAACAGGGCAGAAGCCGCGGGCCCCGCATGGCCACCCCGTGCCGGGGACCCGGAACCGGCGTGCGGCAGAATCGGAACCATGACGAGCCCCCAGCAGCCCGAGCCCTCCACCGACAGCGACCGGGTCTTCCGATCGGCCGCCGGAATGGCGGGTGGTGCCGTACTGCTCGGGCTCATCGCCTGGATCGTCGTCGACGCCGTCGTCCGTGGTGAGGGCCGCACGCCGTGGCTCGCTCTCGCCGGCGGGCTGCTCGCGGTGCCGGTCGTCGTCGCCTTCACCTTCCGCCCGGCCGTCTTCGCCGGCGAGGACCGCATCCGGATCAGGAACCCGTTCCGGACGATCGTGCTGCCGTGGGGCAGCGTGGCCGACGTGCGGGCCTCGTACTCCAGCGAGATCTTCACGCAGAGCGGCGCGAAGTACCAGCTCTGGGCCATTCCGGTCTCGCTGCGCAAGCGCAAGTCCGCGGCCCGGCGGCAGGCGCAGGCCGCCTACGACGACCCGCACGGTACGACGTCCGTGCACGCCGACGTGCGCGACGCGAAGTCCCGGGTCGCCCCCGCCGACCAGACCATCGCCGACCTGCGGGAACTGGCGGAACGGCGGTCCTCCGCGGCGGAGGCCCAGGGCGAGCCCCGGATCCGCTGGGCGTACGAACTGCTGGCGCCGGCGGCCGCGGGCGCCGTCCTCCTCGCGGTACTCCTCGCGACCGGCTGACACCCGCCGGTCACAAGACCGCCGCGCGAGAGGGGCGCGAGGACTCTCCGTCCCCGTCCGCTGCGGCGCGATTCCCGACGTGCGGCCGTGAGGGTCGCGTGGACCTCACCGAACGGCGCCCGCCGTGGTCCGACCGGACCGCGGCGGGCGCCGTTCCGTGGGCGGATGTCAGATACCGGCGGCGGCGGACAGGTCCCGCTTGATGCCGTCGAGCACCTGCGAGGCGCGCGCCCTGGATCCGGCCAGCGCGCTCGCGTCGGCGACCGGGACGACCACCTCCAGGTAGCACTTCAGCTTGGGCTCCGTACCGCTCGGGCGGACGATGACCCGGGCCTTGAACTCGCCGTCGAGGTAGTAGCGCAGACCGTCCGTCGGCGGGAGCCTGTCCGTCCCGACGGCCAGATCCTCCGCCGTCGTGACCCGCAGGCCCGCCAGGGCGGTCGGCGGCTGCTCGCGCAGCGCCCTCATGGCGTTGGCGATGATGCCCAGGTCCTTCACCCGCACCGACAGCTGGTCGGTGGCGTGCAGACCGTGCTCGACGGCGAGGTCGTCCAGCAGGTCGCCGAGCGTACGGCCCTGCTCCTTCAGTTCCGAGACCAGCTCGGCCACGAGCAGCGCTGCCGTGATGCCGTCCTTGTCACGTACGCCCTCCGGGTCGACGCAGTAGCCGAGCGCCTCCTCGTAGCCGTACCGAAGACCCTCGACGCGGGCGATCCACTTGAACCCGGTCAGTGTCTCCTCGTAGCCGAGCCCGGCGGCGGCCGCGATCCGGCCCAGCATCGACGACGACACGATCGACTCGGCGAAGACGCCGGTGGCGCCCTTGTGGACGAGGTGCTCCGCGAGCAGGGCGCCGACCTCGTCGCCGCGCAGCATCCGCCAGCCGCCGTCCGCCGCATCGTCGGGGACGGCGACGGCGCAGCGGTCCGCGTCCGGGTCGTTGGCGATGACCACGTCGGGCCCGGCACGGCGAGCCGTCTCGAAGGCGAGATCCATCGCCCCCGGCTCCTCCGGGTTCGGGAACGCGACCGTCGGGAACGCGGGATCGGGCTCCGCCTGCTCCGCCACCAGGACCGGTGCCGGGAAACCGGCGCGCGCGAAGGCGGCCGTCACCACGTCCTTGCCGACGCCGTGCATGGCCGTGTAGACGACCCGCGCGGTACGGGGGGAGCCTGCAGTCAGGACGGCGTCCGTACGCGCCAGATACGCCTCGAGCACCTCGTCACCGAGCGTCTCCCAGCCCTCTTCCGCGCGGGGGACGTCGGCGAGGCCGCGGATCGCGTCGATCTCAGCGGCGATCTCGGCGTCGGCCGGCGGCACGATCTGCGAACCGTCGCCCAGGTAGACCTTGTATCCGTTGTCCCGGGGAGGATTGTGGCTCGCGGTCACCTCGACGCCGGCGACGGCGCCCAGGTGCCTTATGGCGAAGGCCAGCACGGGCGTGGGAAGCGGGCGCGGCAGCACCGCTGCGCGCAGGCCCGCGGCGACCATCACGGCGGCGGTGTCCCGCGCGAAGTCGGCGGACTTGTAGCGGGCGTCGTAGCCGACGACGACCGGGCCGTCCGTCTGCCCCTTGGTCTTCAGATAGGCCGCGAGTCCGGCCGCCGCCCGGATCACGACGGCCCGGTTCATCCGCATCGGTCCGGCCCCGAGCTCACCACGGAGCCCGGCGGTGCCGAACTGGAGCGTTCCGCCGAACCGGTCCGCCAGCTCGCCGAGATCACGCGCCTCGATGAGCCGCGCGAGCTCGTCCCGCGTCTCCGCGTCCGGGTCCTCCGCGAGCCACGCCTCGGCCCGGGCGATCAGGTCCTGCTCCTGCTGCACGGTTGTCCGCCTCTCGTCTTCGCTGTGTCGAGTCTGCGCGGGGCGGGCCGGGACCCGCGAGTCGCAACGCCCGCGGCGGGCGTTGTTCCCCTTCCCCTACGGCCTGGCGGCCGTGGGGGCCCGCTTCCCGTACCGGGCTCCGCCCGAACCCGGTACGCCGGCTCTGCCCGGACTCCGGACCGCCCTTCGGGTGGTGTCCGGCCGTGGGCCGGCATTTCCCGGGGCCGGTGCTGCCTGTGCCCCGCTTCCCGGACCGGGTTCCGCCCGGGCCCCGGACCGTCCTTCGGGCGTTGTCGATCCGGGGCGCTGCCAACGGGTGCCCGCGCATCGATCTTCGGCGGATGGCGCCACTCCCGAGGGTGCGTCCACGCGAGGCGCGTCTGTCGGCGGGGCGCAGTGCCGCGCTGCGGCTGTTCGGGCCCGCCGAGGGCGGCGCCTTCCACGGCCGCAGGCCGTGCGGGGCCCGGGGCGTGCCCCGGTTTCGGGAAGGGGCGGGGAGGGGAACACGCCCGCGCAGCGGCCACGCCCCCCGCCGCCTCAGATGCGTTCCAGCACCCGCGTCAGCAGCTCGCCCATCCGCGCCGCGGAATCCCGTCCCGCCTGCAGCACTTCCTCGTGGTTCAGCGGCTCGCCCGAGAGCCCCGCCGCCAGGTTCGTGACCAGCGAGATGCCCAGCACCTCCGCGCCGGCCTCGCGGGCCGCGATGGCCTCGAGGACGGTGGACATGCCCACCAGGTCGCCGCCGAGTACGCGGACCATGTTGATCTCGGCCGGGGTCTCGTAGTGGGGGCCGGGGAACTGGACGTACACGCCCTCCTCGAGCGTCGCGTCCACCTCCTTGCACAGCGCCCGCAGCCGCGGGGAGTAGAGGTCGGTCAGGTCGACGAAGTTCGCGCCGATGATCGGCGACGCCGCCGTCAGGTTGATGTGGTCGCTGATCAGCACCGGCTGTCCCGGACGCATGCCGTCGCGCAGACCGCCGCAGCCGTTGGTCAGTACCACGGTCTTGCAGCCGGCCGCGACCGCGGTGCGCACGCCGTGGGCGACGGCGGAGACGCCGCGGCCCTCGTAGAAGTGCGTACGGCCCAGGAAGACCAGCGCGCGCTTCTGGCCGATGCGGTACGAGCGGATCTTGCCGCCGTGGCCCTCGACCGCCGGGGGCGGGAAGCCGGGCAGTTCCGTGACGGGGAACTCGGCCTCGGGGGTACCGAGCGCGTCGACGGCCGGAGCCCAGCCGGAACCCATCACCAGTGCGACGTCGTGGGTCTCGGTGCCGGTCAGCTCGCGCAGGCGGGCGGCGGCGGCGTCGGCCGCGGCGTGGGGGTCGGCGAGAGCGCCGACGAGGTCCGGATTCACAGATGCGTTCACGCGGATGAGGGTAACCCGCAAATTCCTACGCGCGTAGATGACGCAGCCGACGGTCTTCGGATCGTTGTCTTGTCGTTTCCGACGAACCACGCGGGGACGCGCGCCGGTGACCGGCCCCGAGCGGCCCCGACCCGGCAGGCGGGGCGGGGCGGGCAGCCGTCAGCAGGGGCGCTTGCGGAGTTCCATCACATAGTCGTGCGGCGCGCCCGCCGACTCCGCCGCGTCCGCGAGTTCGCCCAGGTACCGGGCGGACGGGAGGCCGCCCTCGTAGCCGTTCAGGACGTACACCCAGGCCGGCTCCTCGCCGTCCAGGGTGTCCACGCGGACCCGCATGCGCCGGTATATGTCGAGACCGACACCCTCCCAGCGGTCCATGGAGTCCTCGTCCATGGGCGCGATGTCGTACAGCGCGACGAAGACCTGCGAGCGCGGGGCCTCCACGATCGTGGCCAGCGCCCCCTCCCAGCCCATCTGCTCGCCGCCGAAGGTCAACCGCCAGCCATTGAGCCAGCCGGTGCCGCGCAGCGGTGAGTGCGGTGCGCGGCGGGTCATCAGCCGCGCGTCGAGGTTGCCGGCGTACGCGGCGTAGAGCGACATGGGGTCGAGGGTACGTGAGGCGAACGAGCGGCCGCCCCCGCCACGGGGTACGGCGGGGCCCGTCCGGCGGTCGAGCAGGAGGGCCGTGGTGGTCGTGGCCGTATGGAGGCCCCGGGGGGAGAACGCCTGAACGATGCGGGACAATGAAGTACGTACTGCATTCCACCGGGGGCACCCCCGGACCCCGGCAGAGCGGGCAGGCGGGCCGGGAAACGACAATGCGAGGCGGACTTTTTCGTGACCCGGATCGTGATCATCGGTGGCGGACCCGGCGGATATGAGGCGGCCCTGGTCGGCGCTCAGCTCGGCGCGGAGGTGACCGTCGTCGACTGCGACGGTCTGGGCGGGGCGTCGGTGCTGACCGACTGCGTACCGTCGAAGACCCTGATCGCCACCGCCGAAGTCATGACGACCTTCGACTCCTCCTACGAGGAGCTCGGCATCATCGTGGCCGACGACACCCCGCACATCGAGCAGGCCGCCCGCGTCGTCGGTGTGGACCTCGGCAAGGTCAACCGGCGTGTCAAGCGCCTCGCGCTCGCCCAGTCCCACGACATCACGGCCTCCGTCACGCGGGCCGGCGCGCGCGTCATGCGCGGCCGCGGCCGGCTCGACGGGCAGCAGGCGATGGACGGCTCCCGGAAGGTCGTCGTGCGCGCGGCCGACGGCACGGAGGAGACGCTCACGGCGGACGCCGTGCTGATCGCCACCGGCGGTCACCCGCGCGAGATCCCCGACGCCAGGCCCGACGGCGAGCGCATCCTCAACTGGACACAGGTGTACGACCTGGACGAGCTCCCCGAGGAGCTCATCGTCGTCGGTTCCGGTGTCACCGGCGCCGAGTTCGCCGGCGCGTACCAGGCGCTCGGCTCGCGCGTCACCCTCGTCTCCTCCCGTGACCGCGTGCTGCCCGGCGAGGACCCGGACGCCGCCGCGGTCCTCGAGGACGTCTTCCGCCGCCGCGGCATGAACGTCATGGCCCGCTCCCGCGCCGAGTCCGCCAAGCGCGTCGGCGACCGGGTCGAGGTCACCCTCTCCGACGGCCGCGTCATCAGTGGCACGCACTGCCTGATGGCCGTCGGCGCGATCCCCAACACGGCGGGCATGGGCCTCGAGGAGGCCGGTGTCCGGCTCAAGGACTCCGGTCACATCTGGACCGACAAGGTGTCCCGTACGTCGGCGCCCGGCGTGTACGCGGCCGGTGACGTCACCGGCATCTTCGCCCTCGCGTCCGTCGCCGCCATGCAGGGCCGGATCGCGATGTACCACTTCCTCGGCGACGCGGTCGCCCCGCTGAACCTGAAGACCGTCTCCTCCAACGTCTTCACCGACCCCGAGATCGCCACCGTCGGCTACAGCCAGGCCGACGTCGACGCCGGCAAGATCGACGCCCGCGTGGTCAAGCTGCCCCTGCTGCGCAACCCCCGCGCCAAGATGCAGGGCATCAGGGACGGCTTCGTCAAGATCTTCTGCCGTCCGGGGACCGGGATCGTGGTCGGCGGCGTGGTCGTCTCGCCGCGTGCCTCGGAACTGATCCACCCCATCTCGATCGCGGTCGACAACAACCTGACGGTCGAACAGATCGCAAACGCTTTCACCGTGTACCCGTCTCTGTCCGGGTCGATCGCTGAGGTGGCACGCCAGTTGCACACCCGGAAGACGTCGGGCGAGGGCTGACCCCGGCCGCGCACGGAAGAAACCCGGCGAACCCCGGGCACTTCACTCGTCGCACGATCAACTTGGGGGCCGTCTATACCACTTGGCGGCCTCTTAAGTGCGCAATTTCCGGTATCCGGCGCATAGAGCTGAAAACTGACGGGCGGTGGGGTTACTGTCAGTTTCGTGTTCGCTGCAGAACGTCGTCAGTTGATCCTTGAAATGGTGCGTGCCAACGGTGCCGTGTCGCTCCGTGAGCTCGCCCGCGTCGTCCAGACCTCCGAAGTGACCGTACGGCGTGACGTGCGGGCACTGGAGGCAGAAGGACTCCTCGACCGCCGGCACGGCGGTGCGGTACTGCCGGGCGGATTCACCCGCGAGTCCGGCTTCCCGCAGAAATCCCTGTCCGCCACCGCGGAGAAGACGGCCATCGCCGACCTCGCGGCCGCCCTCGTCGAAGAGGGTGAGGCCATCGTCGTCGGCGCCGGTACCACGACGCAGGAGCTGGCCCGCCGGCTCGCACGCGTCCCCGGACTGACCGTGGTCACCAACTCGCTCCTGGTCGCCCAGGCGCTCGCCCATGCCAACCGGGTCGAAGTCGTCATGACCGGCGGCACGTTGCGCGGCTCCAACTACGCGCTGGTCGGGAGCGGCGCGGAGCAGTCCCTCCAAGGGCTGCGGGTCTCCCGCGCGTTCCTGTCCGGGAGCGGGCTGACCGCGGAGCGGGGCCTGTCCACGTCCAACATGCTCTCCGCGAGCGTCGATCGCGCACTCGTCCAGGCCGCGGCGGAGGTCGTGGTCCTGGCCGACCACACCAAGCTCGGTACGGACACGATGTTCCAGACCGTGCCGACGGATGTGATCACCCGCCTGGTGACGGACGAGCCGCCGGCGCACGACGACCGGGCGGCGACGGAGCTTCAGGCGCTCGCGGACCAGGGTGTGCAGATCGCGGTCGCTGGAGCGGGGGCGGCGCCCGCGCCGCGCCCTGAGGTGCCGCTGCCCGGCCAGCGCCGCACCCGGGCGGGCCTGCGCAACGCGGCGGGCGGGCTGGGGTCGGACGCCCTTCCGGAACGGTCCGCCCGCGTGGCGGACCTCCGTCGTCGCTGACGCGGTCTCCCGGGTGGGGCTGGGCTCTCGCGGGCCCCGGTGCGGTGGGCTGGGGGTGCGCCGTCCCCGGCCGGGTGCGGGTGCGTTGCGCCCCTGGCGGGCCTCGCGGTCTTGGGGTGCGCCCGGTGCGGCCGCGTGTTGCTCCCGTGCGCCCGTCCCCGTTCGTTGCGCCCCTGCGGGGCCTCGCGTTCCTGGGGTGCGCCCGGTGCGGCGGCGTGTTGCTCCCGTGGGAGTGGCCACGTGCGGTGCGTTGCGCCCCTGCGGGGCGGGGCTGCGCCGGTGGTGGGTGCCGGGCGACGGGGCCTGCCCGGAATGGCTGTCCTCACCGCGCTGCGCGCGAGTTGCGACGCTTTACTTCCGGACACCCCCTCCTCCGACCCCGCCCCCTCCCGCCCGTGGGGCCCCTTCCGGTCGGCGGGCCGGTGTTGTGCTCGCCGCCGGCTGTTCCCGTTCCGACAGAGGGCGGGGGAGTGGCCGGCGCCAGTTGCTCAGCAGTGTGACGAGGAAGCGGCGGGCGAGAGTCCGGACCTCGTCCCAGGCGGGATCCTTCGCCAGGGCGTCGGCCCACTGGACGGTCCGACCGTCGGCGTCGATCTCGGCGACGCGGCGGCCGACGGCCTGAAGATCGCGCAGGTTCTCGGGTTCGAAGGCTCCGCGGCCGTGAGTCCCTTCCCTATGAGGCAGGCGAACTCGACGTCGTCGACGACCAAGTCCGTCGTCAGCTCGCGCTCGCCCAGCCAAGTGAGCTGGTCTTGTTGGTCAGCCGCCAGAAGGGACAGGAAGAGGCGTGTCCACGTCCGCCAGTGGTCGTCGTTCATACGCGGAGAATCGCATGGAGAGAAGGATCAGCAGCCCCAAAGCGGCGAACGCGGTGGCTGTGCGTGCGGGCGGCAACATGGCTGCGTACCGCCACACTCGCCCTCCTGGGCGTCGCTCCCCGGAACCCCTAGCCCTCGATGTCGAGTGCTGTTCCGTACAGCCGGTCGACCTTCAAGCGGATGACCACCCGCCGCTCTGCGACCAACTGCTCCAGGAACGCGTCTTCGTCCTCGGGCTGCGCGGCCTCCCGGATCATCCCGAGCAGTTCCCGTCCGACCGCGTCACCGGGGACCGTCGTGATCCCGGAGACCTCGGCCTCGCCCTCGGCGACGGCGAACGACCACACGTCACCGCCCTGCACGTGCAGCGCGGCATGCGGGCTGCGCCGCAGGTGGCCGACCTTGACCCGGTCGGCCGTCGTGGAGAACCGCGCGACGCGGGCCTCGGGATCCCAGCTGTACAGCATGGTGGTCAGGTGGGGACGGCCGCTGCGCTTCACCGTGGCGAGCGTGCCGAACTGCTGTCGGCCGAGCAGCTGCGAGAGGGCTTCGTCGGACAGTGGGCGAGGTGCCGGTCGTTGAGTCATGACGCGATCAACACCCTTGACCCCACAGTAATTTCACTGAACCGGTCCCTGGTCCGGCCGCAGGCCCCGCAGGGTCAGGGTCAGGAGGCGGTCCGCCAACTCCGGGTCGGCCGGGTCCTGTTCCGCCGCGAGCGCGATCGCGTTCGTCAGCTGCATCAGGTCGCCGATCGAGACGTCCGTACGGACCGACCCCGCCTGCTGTGCCCGGGAGAGCAGGCGCTCGCCCGCGTCGCGCAGGGGGAGGCTGCACGCCGACAGGGCCGAGGTCCTGTCGTGGGACGCGGCCAGAAGCGCACGGGCGAGGCCGCGGTACTCACCCGCGTGGGTGATGAGGGCGCGCAGCCACTCCACCAGCGCCGTGCACGGCTGCTCCGCGCCCGCCAGTTCGCGTGAGCGCTCCAGCAGGGCGGCGACGGCCTCCTGGAAGACCGCGTTCATCATGGCGTGACGGTTCGGGAAGTGGCGGTACAGCGTGCCGATGCCGACGCCGGCGCTGCGGGCGATCTCCTCGAGCGAGGCGTCTGTGCCGCGCTCGGCGAACGCGGCCCGCGCCTCGGTCAGCAGCCGGTCGTAGTTGCGGCGCGCGTCGGCGCGCTTGGGCCTGGTGTCCGTCACACCTCAAGGATGCCGGACGTCAGGGTGCGGTCGGCGGGGGAGTGCAGCAGCAGCCCGGCTGGGCGGGCGCGGCCCGGTAGGGGGCGAGGGCGGCGTCCGCGGCGGGACGGTAGGGCCGCCGGGACATCCGTGTCACGAGCAACCACATCTCGCGTTCCTTGCCGAGCTCCTGCGGCAGCACGAGCCCGAGCGCGTCCGCCAGCGGCTTGCGGCCCGCGTTGACGAGGGCGCGTACCGCGGCGGCCCACTCGTCCGTGGCGGTCACCGCCGCGCGGTACCAGGCCGGGATCAGCACGGTCAGCACCGTGGCCGTGACGGCCAGCAGGGGCACGTCGGCCCCTTCGAAGGGGAGCGAGGCGAGCGCCGCGGCGGCGATGACGGCGTGCCCGTACAGCAGTGCCACGAAGAAGTCGGCGCTGCTGCGCGCCGTGTCGACCTGGCGGCCGAGCTCCTTCGGGGCGGTTCCGGTCAGCTCGTTCCAGAGCACCTGCGTGTCGAGCCGGTAGCGGTCGTACCCGTACTCCTCGAAACGGCGGATGGCATTGCCGAGCCGGGTCGGGGCGATCTGTTCGTCGGCTGCGGGATAGCGGGCGAGGCGTTCCTGGAGCAGGGCGGCCTGGATCGGGGCCCGGGTGCCCGCCCCGGCGATTCGGTCGGCGATCCGCTGCCTGCGGGCACGCTGGATCCGGCAGCCCCTGTCGTACGCCCGGCAGGGCCACAGCAGGTAGCCCTCCAGCAGTCGGTACAGCGGCGCCTGGAGGGAGTTGAGGAGCAGCCCGAACATGACCGAGGCCACGAGGAGCAGCAGGGCCGTGTTGGCCGACGACTCCGGCCGGATCCGCTCCATCAGGGCCGTGCCGCCCAGGCTCGGCGCCACGGCGAAGAAGAACACGGCGAGATTGAGCGCTGCGGGCAGCACCCAGCCGACGACGAGCGACCAGCCGCCCCCGAGTACGCCCTTGGCGATGTCCCCCAAGGTGTCAGTCCCGGTCCCAGTCGTCGTCCGGGTCGAGGACCGGACCGGGCGGGCCGCCGAAGCTGAAGTCGCGGCCGACGAGCCGCACGTCGTCGTGGACGGCTCCGGGCACCCGGTCGTCCTCGGGTTCGAGCACCGTGACGGTGCCGCCCTCGTGCGGTGGCAGGTCCTCGGCCAGGATCCGGACGAGCTCCCCCGGTACGGGCGCGCCGCCGGCGGTCCCGGCCACGACCACCGGCGTGCCGGTGCGCCGGCCGCGCCACTCCACGACCGACCGGGCGAGGTGCGCCGCCGCCTCTTCGTCCGGGAGCAGTACGGCCACGGTGTCCGTGCCGTACTCCAGCGCGGTCTCCCACCCGCCGCCGGCCTGTCCACGGAGCCAGTGGTGCAGTGAACGCGCGTGCTCCACGGCGAGGTTGGCGTCCACAACCTTCAGCCGGATCTCCATACGCGTCCCCCGGTCGATCGACATCGCGTGGCACGAGCAGCATAGGACGCACCCGGCACGAAG
>NZ_JBSGZJ010000074.1:0-21398 GCF_053610925.1 Streptomyces sp. NPDC054847
GTTTCGGGAAGTGGGGGTACCTCCCACGGCCGCCAGGCCGTAGGGGGAGGGTAGGGGAACGGCCCCGCGCAGCGGCCCCCATCGTCACCCCCGCCTCAGCCCCAGCACCTCCCCCGCCGCGAAGGTCTCCCCCCGGGGCCTCGCCCCGAAGTACGGCGTCAGGACGCCGTCCAGTTCCTCGAAGCTGAACGTCGGGCCCTTCGACAGCGACGCGTCGAACTTCGCCGCCACCCGGGGGCGTTCCACCACCGCCACCATCCCGCCGTGCACGACGAGCAGTTGGCCGTTGACGGCGGCCGCCGCGGGCGAGGAGAGGTAGCCGACCAGCGGTGCGACATGCTCCGGCGACAGGGCGTCGAAGCCGCCCGGTTCCGCTTCCGCGAAGCCCGCGAAGACGTCCTCGGTCATACGGGTCCTCGCCCGGGGGCAGATGACGTTCGCCGTGACGCCGTACTTCGCGAGGGCGTGCGCCGTCGAGGTCGTCAGGCCGACGATGCCGCCTTTGGCGGCCGCGTAGTTGGGCTGGCCCGCCGAGCCGGCGAGGAACGCCTCGGAGGAGGTGTTGACGACGCGTCCGTAGACCCGGCCGTCCGCCGCCGCCTTGGCTCGTTCTCTCCAGTGCGCGGCCGCGAATCGCGTGGTGTTGAAGTGGCCTTTGAGGTGGACCCGGATGACCGCGTCCCATTCGTCCTCGCTCATCGAGAAGACCATCCGGTCGCGCAGGATGCCCGCGTTGTTGACGAGGATGTCCAGCTTTCCGTACTCGCGGACGGCGAGATCGACCAGGGCGCGGGCCGTGCGGAAGTCGGCGATGTCGCCCAGGTGGGCCACGGCCCGGCCGCCCGCCGCCCGGATCTCGTCGGCGACCGACTCGGCGACCGATCCGGCGACCGACTCGTCCTGTCCCGGCGGCCCGTAGTCGTTGACGACGACAGCCGCGCCCAGCCGCCCCAGTTCCAGCGCCTCTGCTCGCCCGAGGCCGCGGCCCGCGCCGGTGACGATCGCGCTCAGACCTTCGAGGGGGAGTGACATGCGTCCCGTCCCTCAGATCTCGATGCACGTGCGCAGGGCCTCGCCGCTGCGCATCTGCGCCACCGCGTCGTTGATGCCGGCGAGCGGCACCCGGTGGGTGATGAGGCCCGCCAGGTCGATCCGGCCGGCCCGCCAGAGCTCGATGGCCCGTTCGTAGGAGCGGAGCACGTCACCGCCGCCGTACATGGACGGGAGGATGCGCTTCTCGTCGAAGAACAGCTCGAACATGTTGAACCGCAGATGGTCGTCCATCGCGCCGGCGCCGACGATGCACAGCGTCCCGCCGCGCCGGGTCGTCTCGTAGGCCGTGCGGGCCGTCGCCGACTTCCCGACGACCTCGAAGACGTAGTCGAAGCCCTCCCCCGCGGTGATCCGCTGTTTGGCGTCGCCGAGCGCCTCCGGCTCCACCGCTTCCGTCGCACCGAACCGCAGGGCCGCCTCACGCCTGGACGCGACGGGATCGACGGCGACGATCTGTGCGGCGCCCCGCAGTTTCGCGCCCTGGATGGCGGAGATGCCGACGCCGCCGCAGCCGATGACGGCGACGGAGGAACCGGTTTCCACCTTTGCCGTGTTGATGGCCGCGCCGAGTCCGGTGGTGACGCCGCAGCCGATGAGAGCGGCGATGTCGAAGGGCACGTCGTCGGGTATCGGCACCGCGCAGCCCGCGTCGACGACGACCTCCTCGGTGAAGGTTCCGGTGCCGGCGAAGCCGAAGACGTCTCCGCCGGGACGGCGGAAGTTGGGGGTGCCGGCGTTCATGAACCCGGCGAGGCACAGATGGCTCTGACCCCGCTTGCACGAGGGACAGGCTCCGCAGGCGGGCAGCCAGCACATGAGGACCCGGTCGCCGGCGCCGAGTCCGCCGACCCCGTCGCCGACGTCGAGGATCTCGCCGGCGCCCTCGTGGCCGGGCACGAAGGGGGCGGGCTGCGGCAGCACACCGTTCATGGCGGAGATGTCGGAGTGGCACAGGCCGGTGGCCCTGATCCGGATCCGTACCTTGCCGGGGCCGAAGCCCACCGCCTCGACGTCGTCGAGGACTTCGAGTTTGTCCTGGCCGATCTCGTGCACTACGGCTGCGCGCATGGTGCGGCTCCCTTCACACGGTTTCTACGAGGGTGTCGGCGAGGACGGGGGCGTCGTCCCGGTCGGCGGCGGTCACCGCGACCTGGACGCGGCCGGGCAGGTCCCACATCCGGATGCGGAGGGTCTCGCCGGGGAAGACGACGCCCGCGAAGCGGGTGCGGTACGAGCGGACGCGGGTGACGTCCCCGTCGAGCAAGGTGTCGACGACGGCCTTCAGGGTGGTGCCGTATGTGCACAGGCCGTGCAGGATCGGCCGGTCGAAGCCGGCGAGCTTGGCGAAGTCGGGGTCGGCGTGCAGGGGGTTGAGGTCGCCGGAGAGCCGGTAGAGCAGGGCCTGGTCCTCTCGGATGTGCCGCTCCACGGTCCGGTCAGGGGCCCGGTCGGGAAGGTCGAGGCGCTCGGACGGCCCGCGTTCCCCGCCGAAGCCGCCCTCGCCGCGCACGAAGAGCTGGGCGTCGCTGGTCCACAGCGGCCCGTCGTCGTCGGCCGCCTCGGTGCGCAGGACGAGGACCGCGGCCTTCCCCTTGTCGTACACGGCGGCGATGCGTGAGGTGGAGGTGGCCGTGCCGGTGACGGGGATGGGGCGGTGCAGCTCGACGCGCTGGCCGCCGTGGAGCACGGACGCGAGCCGGATGTCGAGCCCGGGGAGATCGAGGCCGCCGACGACGCCCTTGCCCGCGCCCGCGACGGTGGCGAAGCTCGGCAGCACGTGGAGCCGGGACTCGAGGGTGTAGCGCAGTTCGTCGGGGTCGGTGGCGGGGCGGCCGGCGCCCACGCCGAGGTGGTACAGCTGGATGTCCTTGTGGTCCCAGGTGACGGTGGTGGAGCGGGGCTCCGCGGCGACGGCCCGGGCTGCGTCGATGGGCATGGGGCTGCTGCTCCTCGGTGAGGGGAAGACCTCGGCACGGCCGTCCGCACCGTCGGCCGCACCGAGGTCGTACGGGACCGGCCAGGCGAGCCGTTCTAGAACGCGTTCTAGGCCGATGGCCCTATGTATAGCGCGGCCTCGGGAGGTTGTGAAGACTGCTGACGCAACGTCAGTTCCGTTCGGACGGCCGCGCACCCAGGACATTTGTCACGGGCGGGTCCGTACATACGGCTCTGCCGGGCGGGCCGGCCGGTCCGTAGCGTCGGAGCCATGAACAGTTTCGGAACACGTCGGTGCGGTGGGCCCGTGGCAGCCGGTCCGCCAGGCGGATTCGCGATGCTGCCCTGGCTGCTGATGGGGCTCGGCGCCGTCGCCAATCTCGTCAAGGGTGAGACCCCGAACCCATGGATCGGCGCCCTCGGAGTGCTCGCCTTCAACACCCTCTACCTCGCCGTCGTCTTCCGCGCCTTCCACGACGCCAGGCGCGACTCCGCGGTGACCCGGGGCGCGCTGGTGGCTCTGGCCGTGCTCACCTTCTGCCTCGCCGCCGGCTACGGCGGTGACTGGCTGCTCTTCTTCCCGCTCCTCGGTCTGGCCGTGGGCGCGGTGGTGCGGGGCCGGCTGCTGATGCGGGTCGTCGTGCCGCTCTGCGTGGCCGCGGGCGCCGTCGCCGTCTGGCGGGACGGCTGGGTCGCGATCAGCGTCGTGTACGGCACGTTCCTCTCGTCGATGGTGACCGCCGTCGTCCTCAAGCTCTCCGGGACGGTGGCCGAACTACGCGCCGCACGCGAGGAGCTGGCCCGGAGCGCCGTCGAGCAGGAACGGCTGCGCTTCTCGCGTGACCTGCACGACCTGCTGGGCCACACCCTCTCGGTGATCGTGGTCAAGGCAGAGGCCGCCCGTCGGCTCGGAGAACGGGACATGCGGGCGGCGCTGACCCAGATGACCGACATCGAGGCGGTGGGGCGCCAGGCCCTCACCGAGATCCGCGAGGCGGTCACCGGTTACCGCGAGGGCAGCCTCACCGCGGAACTCGCCCGCGCCCGCGACACCCTGACCACCGCCGGCATCGACCCCCTCGTGCGGCTGTCGGGCCCGCTCTTGGAACCGGAGGCGGAGACCCTGCTCGGCTGGGTGGTGCGGGAGTCGGTGACCAACGTCGTACGCCACTCAGGGGCGTCGCGCTGCGAGATCGCCCTCACGGGTGCCGCCGGCCACGCCCGCCTCACGGTCACGGACGACGGCCGCGGCCCCCGCCCCTCGACAGCACCCCCGGGCTCGCCCGGCAGCGGCCTGCGGGGACTCTCGGAACGGCTCGCCGCGGCGGGCGGCACGCTGGAGTCGGGCCCGGCCCCGCGGGGCGGCTTCCGCGTGACCGCGAAGGTGCCGGTCGCGGTCGTAGCCTGAGTCCGTGAACGAGATGCCGCGGGACCACAGACCGGCGAAGTCCGTGCGTGTCCTTCTCGCGGAGGACCAGGGCATGTTGCGGGGCGCACTCGCCCTGCTGCTCGGCCTGGAGGCCGACATCGACGTGGTGGCGCAGGTGGGGCGCGGTGATCAGATCGTGGACGCGGCGCTCACGTCCCGGCCGGACGTGGCACTGCTGGACATCGAACTCCCGGGGCGCAGCGGCCTGGACGCCGCCGCCGACCTGGCGCGGGAGGTGCCGGACTGCCGGGTGCTGATCCTCACCACGTTCGGCAGGCCGGGCTATCTGCGGCGGGCCATGGAGGCGGGGGCGGCCGGGTTCCTCGTCAAGGACGGGCCGGTGGAGGAGCTGGCCCAGGCGATCCGGCGGGTGCTGACCGGCGAAACGGTCGTCGATCCGGCGCTGGCCGCGGCGGCGCTCGGCGCCGGGCCGAACCCGCTGACGGCCAGGGAACGGGACGCTCTCGCCGCGTCGGTGGACGGGGCGACCGTCGCCGACATCGCGGTCGAGCTGCACCTGTCCGAGTCGACCGTACGGAACTACCTGTCGTCGGCGATCGGCAAGACGGGCACCCGCAACCGCATGGAGGCCGTGCGGGCGGCCCGTCAGCAGGGCTGGCTCTGAGGATCGCACCCGGCCCGCCCCACCGTGGTCACGCCCGGTCCGCCGCGGGCCGCGGCAGCCACAGCAGCATGAGCACCGCGCCCGCGAGGAGCACACCCGTCCCTGTACGGAAGGCCAGCGCGTAACCGGCCGTCAGGTCCTCCGGTCCGGTGGCGCCGCCGGAGCGTGCGGCGGCGACGGTGGACAGGATCGACAGGCCGAGCGCGCCGCCCATCGTGCGGGAGGTGTTGATGAGGCCGGAGACGAGGCCCGCGTCGTCGGGGTCCGCGCCGGAGGTGGCGAGGGCGGCGAGGGGTGTGGCGGCCAGGCCGATGCCCGCCATCATCAGGATGCCGGGGCCGGCGATCGCCGTGAGGTACGTGCCGTCGGCGGTCATCGTGGACTGCCAGCCGAATCCGGTCGCGGAGATCAGGGTGCCGACGACGGCGACGTTGCGCGCCCCGCCTCTGGCCATCAGCGACGGCGCCAGTTTCGAGCCGACGATGACACTGACGGAGCTGGGGACGAGGGCGAGGCCGGCCTCCAGCGGGGTGTAGCCGAGGACGTTCTGGGCGTACACCGTCATGAAGAACCACATCGCGAACGACGCGGAACCGGTCACCAGCATGGCCACGTTGGCGGCCGACACGGCTCGCGAGCGGAACAGCTTCAGTGGCATGAGCGGCGCCTTCGCCCTGGCCTCCACCGCCAGGAACAGGCCGAGCAGCGCGAGCCCGCCGAGGAGCGGCAGCAGCGTCACCCCGGCCCCCCAGCCGGACTCCTCCGTCTGCACGATGCCGTACGCGACGGCGGCCAGGCCGCCCGTCACCAGGACCGCGCCGGGCAGATCGAGCCGGCGGCTGCCGCCGGTGCGGCTCTCCGTCAGCCACAGGACGGCGGCGGCCAGCACCACCACGCCGACGGGGACGTTGATGAGCAGCACCCAGCGCCAGGACAGCAGGTCGGTCAGTACCCCGCCGACGAACCCGCCCGCCGCGCCGCCCGCGGCTCCGACGGCCGCCCAGGTGGCGATCGCGCGGGTCCGTGCCGGGCCCGGCGGCACGGCGGAGGTGATGATGGTCAAAGTCGCCGGCGCGAGGACGGCCGCGCCGAGCCCCTGCACAGCGCGTGCGGCGAGCAACTGCCAGCCCTCCTGGGCGAGTCCGCCCGCGACGGACGCGGCGGTGAACAGGCTCAGTCCGACGATGAACATCCGCTTGCGGCCGTATATGTCCGCCGCCCGCCCGCCGAGGAGCATGAACCCGGCGAACGCGATCGAGTAGGCGTTGAGCACCCATTGCAGCCCCGTCGCGGACAGTCCCAGGTCGGCACGCATCGACGGCAGCGCCACGTTCACCACGGACACGTCCAGCACGACGAGGAACGCGCCGGCGCACGCGGCGAGTACCACCGCCCAGGTACGGGGCGAGGGCGTGGTGGGCGCGGGGGCGAGCGACTGCTGCGCGTTCGAGGGAGCTTGGGGCATGCCTGTCATGGTCGCAGCGACAGGGCGGTCCGTACATCCTGATTTCGATGTACGGCTCACGTGGCATGGGACCAGGACCAGGGACCTAGTAGGGCTTTGTGCCCGTGGTGGCGGTGACGGCATTTCCGGGGCGGGTGTGCGCCGGCGCGCGCGTGGTCACGGCCGACCGCGGCCGGACGGGTGCCGTGGTGGGTGCTGTGCAGATCGGTGCTGTGCAGATCGCCGGGCACCGGCCCACGGGCGGCGGCCGCGGTGGGCCGATTGATCCCCGTCGTCTCGTGGAAGTGCTGTTGCACGTGACGCTACTGCCCAATGAGGAGGAGGAAGTGCGATGACCATCGCTCCTGAGGTTTCCGTCCGGCGTGAGCGGTCGGCGGCGGTCCCTGTCGTGGTGGCCGCGGCCATGGCTCCACTGCTGGTATGGCTGGTGGCCGACCCGCTGCTCGGCGCGCGGCTGGAGGTGATCACGCCGCGGGGCGCGGTGGAGCTCGGCGCCCCGCCGATCCTGATCGCCGGCGTCCTGTCCGCACTGGCTGGCTGGGGTCTGCGCGGTCTCCTGGACCGGTTCGCACCGCGGCGGGGCCGGACGATCTGGGTCGTGGCGGCCGTGCTGGTGCTGGCGCTGTCGTGCCTGCCGCTGACGGACCCCGCCATCAGCACCTCCACCCGCCTGTGGCTCGGCCTGATGCATGTCGTCGTGGGAGCCGTGCTGATCCCCGGGCTCGGTCGCCGCAGGGACGACCGGCACGCCGCCGGGAGCCGTGGCCGACGGTCCTCGTGACCGGAGGGAGCGTCGCACTTCGGGGCCGGTCCCGCCGGAGCGCTCGGGCAGGAACAGCCGCCAGGACAGCGGGCATGAGGCGGTGCCGGAAGCGGCAGGGTTCCGGACCCGGCCTCTACTGCCAGGTCGCGGTGTCGGGGTCGATGCCGTGGGCGCGCGCGGCGGCGTCGACGATGCGACGGAACCACGTGGCCAGGCCGGCGCGGATGCCGTCGTAGTGGGCGGCGAATCCCGGATCGGCCTCATACATGCGGCCGAGACAGACCTGCATCTGCCTGGTGAGGGGAAAGTACGAAGCAAAGACTTCGCGGTGCCGCTCGACGAGTTGATTCGCTTCCGGGCTACCGGGTTCGACGCCGGCGTCCATCGCATCCCCGAGGGCGCGGTCGAGGTCGGCAACGGCGTCGGCGACGGTCTGCCACTCTTCCGGACCGCGAGCGGCCGAGCGTTCGGCGTACTGCTGCCATTGCGTCGTGGCTCCGTAGCGCTGACGGGCTTGGACGGGCCAGTCCGGGTTCCACCGGGGGCCGAGGATCGCGGCCTGCTGCTCGGCGGTCAGCAGCAGGCCGCGCTCGTGGGCGTCGATCATCCGATCCAGTCCGGCGCCGAGCTGCTGGAGGCGGTCGATCCGTTCGGTGACCTGTTTGCGCTGCGTGCGCAATGCGTCGGGCACGTCCGCGGTCGAGTCGTCCAGGACGGCCCGAATCCTGTCCAGGCCGAGACCGAGCTCACGGTAGACGACGATGCGGTGCAGGCGTTCCAGATCACCGGCGGTGTAGAGCCGGTATCCGGCGGCCGTGCGCAGCGACGGTCGTGCCAGACCGATGTCGTCCCAGTGGTGCAGGGCGCGGACCGTCACGCCGAGACGCGCCGAGGCCTGACCGACGGTCAGGCCCTCGGCGTCAGTGGCATCAGACATGGTCCTCATTGTCGCCTCGAGCGACGTCCGGTGGAGTGATCCCGACGGCTGCCAGGTTCCGCGCCTCCTCACTGTCCGGATCGAAGGGCTTCGCCGCGGTGAAGACGATCCGTGCGTTCTCGGGGGTGGTCACCGCCACATCTCGGGTGTTCCAGGGAGTGTCCCGTGGACCGTCGACCGAGTCCGGGCGCAGCGCACGGCAGGCCTCGACCAGGGAATCGACCTGGCTGAGCACGCACGAGAAACTGACGCTCATCGCCGGCGTCTCCTCCGGCACGCTCTCCGCCGGGACGAGGAGTACGTCCTGGAACGCCCACCGGCGCAGATGCACGAGCCTGCCGGGGATGCTGAACAGCTCGAAGAACCCGAGGCCCCGGACCCAGAAGTCCACCGACTCCGCCAGATCACTCGTGGGGATCGTCACGAACGCCGGCATTCCGTAGATGCCACGGAACGGCTCCGGCGGAACCGCGTCCGGGCCGGGAGCGGGCACGGGACTGATCTCGAACGCGTTGTAGTAGTCGCTCATGGGGCCCACCCTCCAGCCTCACGCAGCGTGAGGGTCAAGCCGGTCCTTGAAATGTCGCCCTGCTCCGACGTTGGGCCGGCTCCTCAAGGCGTACGGCCGCGCCTTCGACCCGGCTGCGCTGATGGCGTACGCACAGCTGCACGTACAGCAACCTGCCCTGGTGCATGCGGGAGTTACCCGTCCGGGACGCGGGCACGCCGCAGTCGCTCGCCGAGTCGTGGGTCGGTTACGGCGTGGGCGGCGCGGCGGTACGGCGGCGGCGTGCGCGTCACCCGTGCGATCACCTGCCGGAGCTGACGGCTCGTTGCTAGCCTGCTGAGCACGCAGTCGACACGGGGAGAGCGGCTCATGCGACCACGACTCGTCTTCATCCACGGAATAGGCCGCCCCCGCGACCCTGTCCGCGAGTTGGCCGCCTGGACGACGGCACTGGCCTCCGGCATGCACGCCGCCGGACATTCGGCCCTCGCCGGCTCGCTGTCCGCCGACGGCGGCGTCGAGTGCGTTTTCGCGCAGTACGACGATCTCTTCCGCCGCAGCCAGGCGCAGGGCGAAGGTGATGTGGCGCCCGGGGGCGCCGAGGCCGAGATCCTGTCGGAACTCCTCCTCGCCTGGGTCGACGGGCTGATCGCCGAGGAGGATGGCGAGGCCGGCCGCCGTCTCCTGGCGGGCGCGCGGGCACAGGCGCAGCCGAGAGACCAGAGCCAGGGCAGTCTCGACGTGGTGCGCCGGGCGCTCAACGTGGCGACCACGGTGCTGGCTCTCAAGCCTTGGGGGGCTGCCGCCCAGTGGATCACTCCCAAGCTGATGGTCCGCGAACTCGGCCAGGTGGCCAGGTACCTGGCCCGTGGCGAAGCGGATGCGGCGGGTTCCGGTCTCGACCACCGCATCCGCGCGCGCGTCCTGGCAGCCATCGGCGAGGGACCGGCGGTGGTGGTCGCGCACTCGCTGGGCTCGATCGTCACCTTGGAAGCGCTGCACGAGCTGCCTTCGGCCACGCCTCTGTTCGTCACCCTCGGTTCACCGATCGCCATGCGGTCCGTCGTATGGCCGCGGCTTGCCCCTCAGCCTCCCCGGGTGCCCGAAGGAGTCCTCCGGTGGAGGAACTACTGGGACCGTGACGACATCTTCGCCGTCCGCCCCCATCTGGAAAGGGACATGGCCGCGAACTCCTCGGGCGTGCTGCCGGAGAGCCGCCGGGTGGATTCCGACGGCGTGTGGGTCCACTCCGCGGAGACGTACCTGGCCCGGGCGAGCGTTGCCGGGCCGGTCGCCGAGGCACTGGCCGAGACCGCGACCCTGCCGCGCGGAACGGCAGATGCGCAGTAGAACAACCGCGCGGCATGTGCTCGTCGTCGCACCACAGTGCGCCTCCATGGAGCGCCTGACGCGCTTGGAAGAAGCCGCCGCCGACCTGTTCGCCGTACTGTCCGACGCCTCGGTCGGAGCCTGCCGCCCCGGCCTTCCACCGGGCAGCAGCGCTCTCGTCACCGGCGACGGTCTGGCCAGCGCCGAAATCACCGCAACGGTGCACACCGCTGCGGCGTACGCGGCCGAACACGGGGCGACACTGGTTCTGGCGTTCCTCGGGCACGGCTTCGTACCCGGCCAGGCGGCGACGCTCCACTTCATGGGGGCCGACTCGGTCGAGGACGTCAGGCACGGTTCGGTGAACGTGAGCGAACTCCTGACGCGGGCCCTTGACCACCCGGGGATCCCGGGCGTCCTCGGCATCATCGACACCTGTCACGCGGCCGGCGCCCTCCCGGCGGCCCAGGACCTCACCGCCGGTACACGGCTGGGGCAGAGCCGGCTGTCCCTCCTGATGGGTTCCTCGCTCAGTCAGGCCGCTGTCGACCTGGCCTTCTCTCGGGGCCTGACCACGCTCCTGAGGAGGGGCCTGCTCACAGCGGGCAGAAAGCTGACCCTGGCGGACCTCGGCCATGCCTTACGCACGGAGCTTGTCGGGCAGAACATCACCGCTTTCGACTATGCGGGGGCGGCGTCCGAGCCGCTGTGGATCGCCCGTAACGCGAGCGCCCGCATGGCCCTCCTGGGCGGTCTCACGGGCCCTCTCGCCCACGAGGAGCTCACCGAGTCGCTCGGCCGGCTCGACCCACCGGTGCCCGTTCCGACTCCCGGTGCGAGTTTGCAGTCGGTCCTTCAGTGCCGGAAGGAAATACTCGGCCGTGACCCGTCGGAAGAGAAGGACCGCGCGGTACGAGCCCTCGACGGGGCGATCATCGCCATTCACACCGTGACGTTCATCCGTGGCTGGATCGGCGGCAAGCTGACCACCGAAGCCATGCGGCACGCCCTGCACACCATGCTCGCCGCCGACAGGCGGGTGCCCGGGGCGAGCGTGTCCATCACAGACGTCGGCATCATCGACGAACTCGCCTTCAACCACCCCGAGTCCGAAGCCGACGGCCTGCGCTCGATCGCGCGCTTCGTCGCGCTGCTCGGGCAGGTCTGCGGAATGAGCCTCGACGACCCCGCCCTGGAGGACTGGGGCCAACGGATCGAGGCGCCGGCGCTGGTCAACGACGCGCGCCGACACGCTGCTACGCGCACGGACGGTCAGCGGATGAGTCTGGTCGTGAGCCTGCACGCTTCCCTCGCCGGCGAGTGGCCCGAGACGCTCGACGCCTGGCTCCTGATGGACGGGGCGCTGCTGGAGCACGAGCAGTTCACCAACGAGACAGCCGACAGACGCGGAGCGGAGGACGCCGTAGAAAGGGCGGTGCTGTGGGCCGACGAACACGCGCGAACACTGAAGCTGCCCTTGAAACGGCTGGACATCGCCATTCCCAGCAGCCTGCTGCTCGAATGGCGGCCTGAAGAGGCGGGTGCCGCGCTTCTTTTCGGTGTCCGCTTCGACGTCCGGCTGCACTGGAGCAACCGGCTCAACCCGGACGCCGTGCTGCGCAGCATCGAAGGCACCCTCGCCGAGCGCTGGGAGATGATCTCCGAATGCGGCGACGGTGCCCCGGTCGACTGGCTGGCCCACGAGGAACTCGCCGACCCGCAGGCGCTGCGCAGCCAACTGCGCAACGGTCGCTATACGCGGGGAATCGGTCTCACCCAGCACCCCGGGGACGATGCGCGGCTCATGGAGACGCTGCTCGCGTACACCCCCGTTCTGCTGTGGCCGCACACCGCGGGCGGATTCCCGAAGGAACGCCACGGCTGTCTCGAAGCGAGCTGGTGGGCCATGCCGGGCGTGCTCACCCGTGCCTATCGCAACCGCTGGCGTGGCGAGGAGGCCGGGGACCTGGCCGACCTCCGGGCCGTCTGGGACGACCAGGACTGGCTGCGCTTCTGCCGGCACTTCCGTTCGACACCGCCACCTGCTCCGGCTGCCGACGAGGGGACTGCATGATGTGGGACGACTACTACCGGGGTGACGGGATCACGCGGGCGGACGCGGCTCTGCCGACTCCTCCGCCATGGCGCACCTTTCCTACGCCGTCACCGGCCGAGGTCTTCCGTCCTCCGCAGGGTCTGACCGACGCCGTGAACGCCGCCCTCGCGCTGCGGCGACCGCTGCTGATCACCGGCGGCCCGGGCACGGGCAAGTCCACCGTCATCGAACAGGTGGCGGCCGAGCTCGCGCTCGGGCCAGTGCTGCGCTGGCACATCACGTCGCGGAGCACCCTCGCGGACGCGCTGTACCGCTACGACGCCCTGGGCCGCATCCATGCCCACCGGCTCGAGCAGGAGAAGGCGAGAGCCGGCCAGGCTGCCGCTGCGGACAACGTCGCGGACTTTCTCACCCTCGGCCAGTTGGGCACCGCGTTGCTTCCGTCACCCCGCCCCCGGGCCCTGCTCATCGACGAGATCGACAAAGCCGATCTCGACCTCCCGGGTGACCTGCTGGATGTCCTGGAGCGCGGCGAGTTCCACATCACGGAACTTCTGCGGGAGGCCCAGGAGGAGGCTCAGGTGCGCATGTGGAACTCCGATGCCCGCCACCTCGTGCGAAGGGGCCACGTGCAGTGCACCGAATTCCCGTTCATCGTGATGACGAGCAACGGGGAGCAGGACCTCCCCGCGGCGTTCCTGCGCCGCTGTGTGCGTTTCACCATGCCGAAGCCGACAGCCGCCCTGATGCGCGCCGTCGTCCGGGGCCACCTCCAGATGCACGTCGGCGACTCGGGGCCCGAGGCGGAGCTGATCGACGATTTCGTACGCCGTGTCGCCTCGGGCGAGAACGTCGCGGTCGACCAGTTGCTCGGCACACTCCACCTGCTCAAGGGCACCACCGGCTCGCCCGAGGAGAACAGCCGGCTCATCAGCCTTCTCATGAAGGATCTCTCGAGTGCCTGAGCACGACGGCGGACGGGACGCCGGATCCGACGCGCTGACAGCCGTCATCGGCGCTCTGAACGGTGCCGGTGAGGACCTGGACGCGATGTCGCTGGCCGAGCTGCTGTGGCTGTCCGCCCGCATGCCGGGACGGGCAGCGGCCCGCGACGGCGGGAGCGGCGGAGGCGCGGACCCGGCTACGTCTGAGGACCTTCGTGAACGGCTGCCCGACTGGGACGGCGAAGCGCATTCCGTGTACCAGGCGGCGGACGGGGAAGGGGCCACGCTCGCGGCACGCCGGGTGATCGTGCCGAGAGCCTCCGCACTCCCGCACGCCAGGCAGCTCGCCTCGGCTCTCAGGCCGTTGGGCCGTCCATGGCGGAACGGTCGCAGACAGCAGCTCGACGTCGATGCCACCGTCTCCGACTACGCGAGGAGCGGTGAGCTCGTTCCCGCGTTCAGGCCCGGCCCGGAACGCTGGTTCGACCTGACGGTCGTGGTCGACCGGTCACCCACCATGGCCGTGTGGGACGCCACCGTCGACGAGCTGCTCAAGGTGCTCGCCACGTCGGGTGTCTTCCGCACCCTGCGCACAACCGGCATCGATTCCGGCAAGGGAGGTGAGCAGCCCGTCAACGAGGGCCCGCCGCCCGGGCGTCGTCGGGACGGTTGGGCGACCACCGCGCACTCCCGGCGGCTCCTGCTGGTCGTCTCGGACTGCGTATCGGGCGGCGACGCGGTGTGGGACCTTCTCCGCCGCAGTTCCGCGGTCACGCCCACGGTGCTGCTCAACCCTCTGCCGCCCCAGATCTGGCGGCGGTCGGGGCTCGATCTACCGGCCGTCAAGGTCTCGCCGCCGCCCGCGGCGGGCTCGCCCAACGTCCGGTTGCGCTATCTCGTGCCGCCGTTACTGGACGCCCTGCCGGACACTTTGGGGGGCCGAGGTCACACCTGGGTGCCCGTTCCGGTGGTGGCTTTGTCACCGCACTCGGTCGCACGGTGGACACGCATGCTCATGCGCGGGGATCCGGCAGGATGCCAAGCCGTGCTCGTCCCGGAGCCGGGCATCATTCCGCGGCCACCGGCTCCACGACCCGGCCCGCCGGACGGCGGACAGCTCGTCGAGGCGTTCCTCCACAGCGCGTCGTCCCCGGCCCTGCGCCTCGCCGTTCTGTGTTCGCCCTATCCCGGCCTGAACACCGCCTTGATCCATCTGATCCGGCACGAACTCGTACCCGAGGCGACGTCGGCCGATGTCGCCGAAGTCGTGGTCAGTGGCCTCTTCTCGATCAGCGAAGGAGCAGCGGGCGGCAGCGGCCCAGTCCTGCGGTTCAGAGACGGGGTACGCGAGCGGCTGACCGCACGGCTCGGCGCCCGCGACGCGCGGCGTACCCGGGAAGCGGTGAGCCGTTTCATCGCTGCCCACCCGTCAGCCACCGCGCACTTCGAGGCACTGGTGCCCGCTGCCGACGGTCGGGCCGCGATCTCCACGGAAGCGGCGCCCTTTGCTGACGTCTCGCCCCGCACACTGGACGCTCTGGGTGCGACCGCGGCCGGCGACGGTCCGGTCACGTCCGTGGCGGATGCCGCGGATGGCTTGGACGTCATGGACGCCGTGGAACGCCCATCGCCCCCCGAGTCACCGGTGACGCCTCCGGCGCCTGCCGCCTGGGCGGGTCGCCCACGACCCCGTGACGCCTGGACCGGGGACGACCGGCCGGACCACCGCCCGTACTTCTTTCTCAGTTACGCCCATACCCCCCGTTACGCTGAGGGAGCCGACCCCGACATGTGGGTCGAGCGCCTCTTCCGTGATCTGTGCGGCCATGTGATGGCCATGACCGACCTTCCGGCCGGCGCCCCCGCGGGCTTCATGGACCGGGAGATCAGATCGGGCGAGGGCTGGTCCGAGCGGCTGGGAGAAGTCCTCGCCACCTGCCGGACGTTCGTCCCGCTCTTCTCCCCCCGCTACTTCGCCAGCGAGATGTGCGGCAAGGAGTGGTACGCCTTCGCCGAGCGGGCGGTCTACCACCACGCCAGGAGCGGCAGCCCGGTCGAGCCCATCGTGCCCGCCCTGTGGGTGCCGACTCCTCCGGAAATGCTTCCCGGACCAGCAACACGCCTTCAGGTCAACCACCGGGTCTTCGGCGACCGCTATGCCACCGACGGCCTCTACGGGCTGATCAAACTCCGGCTGTTCGCCGAGGAGTACGAGCGGGCCGTCTACGAGCTGGCGAAACGGATCGTCTCCGTCGCCGACACCGCCAAGCTGCCGCCCGGAAGTCCGGTGGACTACCGCAGTGTCCCCAGCGCCTTCGGCGCGCCCGGGGGCATGCCGGGCAATCTCCGGCTCGCGGTGGCGGCGCCCACTGCCGGAGAACTGCCCGAAGGGCGATCGCCCTTCTACTACGGGGCGACGCGGGGCGCCTGGAACCCTTTCCGCCCACTGTCCCAGCGGGCCGCGGCAGACCTCGTGGCGTCTCTCGTCTTCGTATCCAACCGCCAGGTGGACATCGTCCCGTTCGACGAGGGGCTCACGGGTCCCGGGGAACGTAATCCCTCCCATGGCCCGCTGATCCTGCTGGTCGACCCGTGGGCCGTGCGGGTGCCGCAGCTGCGTGCGCGACTCATGGCGCTCGACAGACTGCACCGGCCGGACGTGAAGGTCGTGATCCTCTGGAACCCCACCGACCCGCAGTCCGCAGAGGCAGGGCCCGACCTCTCGGACGACTTGGCAAGAACCCTTCCCACGCTTCTGCACCGCGACGAGCCGCCCCTGTCGCGAGCATCCAAGAACAGCGTGCTCAACATCAAGGCCCTGGGCCGGGTCGTCCCGGCGGTGGTCAGGGACGTCTACTCCGCCTACCACCGGCAGGCGCAGTCGCCTCTTGATGCCGCACGCCCCGCCCTCAGAGATCCGGCGGACGGATCATGACGCCCGTAGGGGCCGTCACAGGCGGCCGGCTCCGGCGGCGGCGACGAACGCCGCGAAGGCGGCGGCTGGAGCAGGCCGGGCACCAGCCCTGCCTGGTAGGTGGGGATGTACGCCGCCTTCGCCTCCATCTCCGCGAACGCCTGGAACCAGTGCGGCAGTTGGCTCCGTAGCACCAGCCCGACCAGCCGCGAGAACATGCCGTCCGTGCTCAGCGCCGCGTCGACCCGTTCGCTGAAGTCCCGGGTGGGGACCTTCTTCGCCGTCTCGATCCGGCCGACCAGCGAGCCCGTGACGAAGATGCACGAGCCCAACTGGGCCTGGTTCATGCCCGTTGCTTCCCTGCGGCCGCGCAGTTCCGCGCCGTAGTGGTCCAGCGGCGATTCGCCGGGGTCGAGGTTGCGCATGTGGACCATCGCGTCGGCGCCCCGTTCGTTGTGGCTCCCGGCCGACCGTCAGCACCCCGGCGCATCCGGGTGAGGTGAATCACGCATGAGACCTCGAACGAGGGACCTACCGGCGCGTAGGGCACGATGGCCTGATCCGTACGACCCCGTCCAGGAGGACCCCATGGCGCCCGCCGCTCCCAAGCCGGAGATCCTTGCCGCCTTCGAGGCCGCCAAGGGCTTCATGCCCGTGGGTGAGGGCCTCGCCCTGTACGCGGCCGCCGCCGAGGCCGGGGCGCTCGGGCTGCCGCTGCTGGAGGTGGGGACGTACTGCGGGCGCTCGACGATCCTGCTGGCGGACGCGGCGCGGGAGGCCGGCACGGTCGCCGTGACCGTGGACCACCACCGGGGCAGCGAGGAGCAGCAGCCCGGCTGGGACTACCACGACCCGGAGACGGTGGACCCCGAGGTCGGTCTCATGGACACGCTGCCCACCTTCCGCCGCACGCTGCACAAGGCCGGTCTCGAGGAGCATGTCGTCGCGGTCGTCGGACGGTCGCCGCAGGTGGCGAAGGTGTGGGGCGGCAAGGCCGGGCTCGTCTTCATCGACGGCGGCCACACGGACGAGCACGCGACGAACGACTACGAGGGCTGGGCCCCGCATGTCGCGGAGGGCGGACTGCTGGTGATCCACGACGTCTTCCCCGACCCGGTGGACGAGTGGACCGGCCAGGCCCCGTACCGCATCTACCTCCGCGCCCTGGCGTCCGGCGCGTTCACCGAGGTCTCGGCCACGGACTCGCTGCGTGTCCTGCGCCGCACCGGCCCGGGCATCTGACAGACGCCCCCGGGACCGGGGCCGCACGCCGTACGGGGGTCCGGTCGGGTGCGACACCGTCGACAGTCCGACCACCGGACCCGCCGCCCGCTAGCATCGCGACCGTGTCGTACGACGAGAACCAGCACCGTGATCTCCGGCCGCGCCCCTCCCGGCGCGGCCTCGTCGCCGTCGTCGCGGGCGCGGCGCTCGTGGTGGGCGGTGCGGGCGGGTGGCTGGTGTGGCAGGCCGACGGTTCCGGGGGCGGCAGCGCCCCGGCCGGGTCCGCGACCTCCGCGGACAAGCCCGGCGGCTCCAAGGCCCCGTCTCCGGCCCCGTCCGGTTCGAAGAGCGTCGCGCCGCCCCCCTCGTCCCCCGCGCCCTCCCCTTCCAAGAAGGCCGGTCCGCTCGCGGGGAAGGTCGTCGTGGTGGACCCGGGACACAATCCCGGGAACTTCTCGCACACCCGCGAGATCAACCGCCAGGTGGACATCGGAACCAACCGCAAGGAATGCGACACCACAGGCACGGCGACCTCCGCCGGTTACCGTGAAGCCGATTTCACCCTCGATGTTTCACGACGTCTCCGCACACTCCTCGAAGAGCAGGGCGCACAGGTCGAATTCACCCAGGACGGCGATCGTCCGTTCGGTCCGTGCATCGACGAACGGGCACGATTCGGCAACGAAGCGGGGGCCGATGCGGTCATCTCGGTCCACGCGGACGGGTCGGCCGTCGGCGACCGCGGATTCCACGTGATCCTCCCCGATCGGGTCAAGGCGGGCGCCGCCGACACCTCGAAGATCGTGGGCCCCTCGCGCGAACTCGGCGAACGCATCGCCGGCCGGTTCCTGCGCGCCACCGGAAGCTCCCCGTCCAATTACGTGGGCGACGGAACCGGCCTCGACGTGCGCAAAGATCTGGGCGGACTGAACCTTTCGACCGTGCCCAAAGTCTTCATCGAATGCGGCAATATGCGGGATCCTGAGGACGCCGCTCTGCTCACCAGCCCGAGCTGGCGGCAGAAGGCGGCCCAGGGAATGGCGGACGGCATCAGCAGCTACCTACAACGGTGAGTGCGATACCGGGCGGACGTCCGGAACCGGCAGACGATAGATTCACCTCTACGATGGGGAGTCACCCCCGAGCTCCGCGTCAGCGCACACCGCCCGCACAGGCGGCAGCGAAGACCGCCCCGATGATGAGACGACGACAAAGGATTTTTACGTGAACATCCGCTCCCTCACTCGAGGCGACGGCGTGGTGATCGGAGCAGCGGTGGTGCTGTTCATCGCCTCGTTCCTCAGCTTCACCAGCTACGAATGCCCCGGCGGTGGCGACTGTGGCCCCACTTTCAACGCCTGGGACTCCTTGAGCACGGTGATGTCCATCTACATCGGCGGCATCATCGGCGCCGCGCTGCTGATCCTCAGCCGCGGCATGCCGGGCCGCAAGGTCGCCGGTCTGGACCTCGGCCAGTTCGGCGTGGCCCTCACCATCTTCGCGCTCTGGACGATGTTCTGGACGATCATCGACATGAACAGCGCGGGCGCCGGCGCCATCCTCGGCCTGCTGGGCACCATCGCCCTGGCCGGCGGCGCCATCGCCACCCCGCTGGTGCCGGCCCTCAAGGCCCCGCTCGTCGGCGCCCCCCGTCCGGCCGCCGTCCAGCCGCCGTACGGCATGCAGCCCCAGCCGCAGGGTGGTTACGGCTACCCGGGCGCCGGTGCCGGTCAGCCGTCGTACGGTGGCCAGCCGGGTCAGCCGCAGCCCTACGGCGCGCAGGGCGGGCAGCCGCAGGCCGCCGCCCAGCCCGCCGCCGCGGGCCCGGCCGACGCCTCCCAGGGCGGCGCCCCGTCGGACTTCACCCCGTTCTGGTTCGCCGTGCCGGTGGCCCGTCCGCTGTACGGCGAGGACGGTTCGCCGACGCCGATCGCCGAACTGGCGCCCGGCACCTGGTACCTGGCGGTGGAACAGCGCGGTCCGGGTCTCGTGGCCCAGACGCAGGACGGCCGTCGTGGTGTTCTCCAGGACACCTCGGGCATCCAGCGCGGCTGATCCCTCTCGCACACGGCGCGGCCCCTCGCCCTTCCGGGCGGGGGGCCGTTGCCGTACCCTGACGCACCGTCAGAAGACCTCCGGGCGGGGGAAGGACGGACCGGCATGCGACTCGGACTCGCCCTCGGCTACTGGGGCCGCGGCCCCGACCCCGGACAGCTCGAACTGGCCCGCGAGGCCGAACGGCTCGGCTACGACTCCGTGTGGACGGCGGAGGCATGGGGGTCGGACGCGTTCACCCCGCTCACGTGGATCGCGGCCCACACGTCCCGCATCCGGCTGGGCACCGCCGTGGCGCAGATGGCCGCTCGCACCCCGACGGCGACCGCGATGCACGCGCTGACCCTCGATCACCTGTCCGGCGGCCGGATGATGCTGGGGCTGGGCCTGTCGGGACCGCAGGTGGTGGAGGGGTGGTACGGCCGCCCGTTCCCCGGCAGCCCGCTCACCGCGACACGCGAATACGTCGACGTGATCCGCCAAGTCCTCGCCCGGGAGGGGCCGGTGGAGCTGGACGGGCGCTTCCACCGCCACCCGTACACGGGCGACGACGGCACCGGAACGGGCAGGCCCCTGCGGCCCATCACCCATCCGCTGCGCGCGGATCTGCCCGTACTGCTGGGGGCGGAGGGGCCGAAGAACATCGCGCAGACGACACGTATCGCGGACGGGTGGCTGCCTCTGTACTGGTCGCCGCTGCGGACGGACGTCTACGCGGCGTCCCTCGCCGACCTCCCGGCGGACTTCATGGTCGCCCCGATGGCCCGGGCGCGGGTCTGCGACGACGTCGCCGAGGGTCTGCTGCCCGTGAAGGCGATGCTCGGCTTCTACATCGGCGGCATGGGGCACGCGACCCGCAACTTCCATGCCGGGCTGATGGCGCGGATGGGGTTCGCGGCGGAGGCCCGCCGGGTCCAGGAACTCTTCCTGGCGGGCCGCAGACAGGAGGCGGTGCTCGCCGTGCCCGACGACTTCGCGGACGAGATCTCGCTCGTCGGACCGCGTGAACGCATCGCGGAGCGGCTGGAGCTGTGGCGGACCGGCCCGGTCACGGACCTGCTGGTCACGGCGCCGGACCCGCACACGCTGCGGGTGCTGGCCGAGCTGAACGCGTAACGGCGGCCTCAGCCGCCGAGTTCCGACGTGGAGGGCACCTTGTCCTTGACGGGCGCGCCCGCGCTCCTGCCGACGTCCTTCACATCGGTGATGACGGACTCGAAGCTGTTGACGTCCTTCTCGTCGATGGTGCCGTCGCGCAGCTTGGTGCCCATGTTCTTCAGCTTCTCGATGCCCTTGTCGAGCGGCGCGACCGCCTTCGAGAGCAGCGGGTCGCCCTTGGCGTTCTGCACGGCCGCCTTGAGCCTGTTGTAGGTGAAGGCCCCCGCCGGCCCGGCCTTCACCAGGGCGAACGTCCGTGCGTCGGCGCCCTTCTTGAACTTGCCCTGGCGGTACGGCTTCACGATCCACTGGTACGTGGCCCCGGCCGCGAGCCCGGCGTTGGCGACGAAACGGGTCTTGGCGTACTTCTGCTTCTCCGCCGTCGACGAACCGGTGGGGGTCGCGGCGGCGGTCGTCGTGTCCGCCTCGTCTCCCCCGCAGGCCACCGCGCCTCCCAACAGGGAGCAGCACAGGGCCGAAGCGAGGAGGGCACGACGCAGGCGGCCGCGGCTGCGGCCGGCGGACGATCCGGATACGGGAACGGACACGGGAACCTCCAGGCAGACTGCCCCGAGCGTCACTCGGCGGCCCCGGTGCCGCCACTTGGGCGAGCCCGAACGGGTTTCACACACGCACAAGCGGCAACACGCTGAGCATGACAACACGCACGAGCAGTACCACCACAGTGGCGAGAGTCGTCGCCGTCGTAGCGGACGTCATGGCCTTCGTCATCGGCCTGTGGATCCTGATGTACCTGCTGGACGCCAACAGGGCCAATGACCTTGTCGAGTTCGTCCGCGAGACGGCCCGCTGGCTGGCCGGCTGGTCCCACGACCTGTTCACCTTCGACAAGGAATGGGCGCGGGTGGTCGCGGGCTACGGGCTGGCGGCGATCGTCTACCTGTTCATCGGCCACGCGGCGGCGGGTGCGCTGCGGCGCCGCTGACCGCCTGCGGCGGGCTTGTTCCCCTACCCGCCCCTTCCCGAAACCGGGGCAAGCCCC
>NZ_JBSGZJ010000075.1:0-21175 GCF_053610925.1 Streptomyces sp. NPDC054847
CCCACACGCGGTGGCTGCCCAGGAGCCGGCTGATCTCCTCCAGCGTGCCCTCCTCGCCGCGTCCGGTCACCACGCCCGGCGCGCCGGCGGGCACACCGGCCGCCGCCAGCACGCTCTCCGCGCCTGCCCAGCCGCCGATCGCCTTGCCGTGCCGGTACGCCTCGGACAGCATCAGCAGCACCCGCGGGTCGGACGCGCCGCCGCGTCCCGCCGCGGGATCGCCCGCCTTGGCGTCGCGGACGCCGATCGCGTCGTCGGCCGGGCCGGGGGCTCCGGCGAGCAGCAGAGCGTCGAACTCGATCGAGCGCGCCGTGGCGAAGGTGCGCTGCACGGCCACCGGCTCCCCGCCGCCGAGCGCACCGCCGTCGGGGCCGACGACCAACGGAACCATCCCCGCCGCCAGCACGGCCCGCCGTACGGAACGGACTCCGTCGAGGTCGCAGCCGGCGTCGGCGACGATCCCGATGACGCGACCGTCCAGCGGCCAGCTCTGTCCGATCTGGGAGAGCGCCGGGCTCGGTTCCACGGACGCGAGGGGCTCCGTGGGCCCGGGCGCGGGCAGCCCGAGGGCGGCGGCGACGCCGGCGCACAGCTCGGGGTCGATGTTGGCGAGGACCCGCAGGCCGCGCTCCTTGATGGCCTGCTCGTAGCACTTGCCCAGCTCGAACGAGTAGGCGGCGATGATGTGTTCACGTTCCACGGGCGACATGCTGAGCCAGAACCGGCGGGGCTGGCTGAAGTGGTCGGCGAACGAGTCCGGCGCCTCGCGGACCTTCTTCGCCGCCGGCACCTCGACGGGCACCTCGACGTAGGCGCCCAGGTCCGCCCCCGCCTGGAACGGACAGCCGGCGTCGAGCGAGTTGGGCCGGTAGGGCGCCACACCCCGGTGCACGGCGGTCTGGTGCATGCCGTCCCGCAGCATGTCGTTGACCGGTGCGTGGGTGCGGTTGACGGGAATCTGCGCGAAGTTGGGGCCGCCGAGCCGGCTGATCTGGGTGTCCAGGTACGAGAAGAGCCGGCCGGCCAGCAGCGGGTCGTCCGTGATGTCGATGCCGGGGACGAGGTGGCCCGGGTGGAAGGCGACCTGCTCGGTCTCCGCGAAGAAGTTCGACGGGTTGGCGTTCAGGGTCAGCAGTCCGATCGGCTGTACCGGCGCCAGCTCCTCGGGGACGATGTTCGTCGGGTCGAGCAGGTCGATGCCCTCGAACGTCTGCTCCGGGGTGTCGGGGAAGGTCTGGACGGCCAGTTCCCACTGCGGGTAGGCACCCGCCTCGATCGCGTCGGCGAGGTCCCTGCGGTGGAAGTCGGGGTCCATCCCGCCGGTGATCTGTGCCTCCTCCCACACCATGGAGTGCACGCCGAGCTTCGGTTTCCAGTGGAACTTCACCAGCGTCGTGGCGCCGGCGGCGTTGACCAGCCGGAAGGTGTGGACGCCGAAGCCCTCCATCATCCGGAACGAGCGGGGAATGCCCCGGTCCGACATGTTCCACAAGGTGTGGTGGGTGGCCTCCGTGTGGAGGGTGACGAAGTCCCAGAACGTGTCGTGGGCGCTCTGCGCCTGCGGGATCTCGCGGTCCGGCTGCGGTTTGCCGGCGTGGATGATGTCCGGGAACTTGATGGCGTCCTGGATGAAGAACACCGGGATGTTGTTGCCGACGAGGTCGAAAGTGCCCTCTGTCGTATAGAACTTGGTGGCGAAGCCCCGGGTGTCGCGCACCGTGTCGGCGGAGCCGCGGGAGCCGAGGACCGTGGAGAAGCGTACGAAGACCGGCGTCTCGACGCCCTTGCCGAGGAACGCCGCCTTGGTGATCTGCGCGGCGGTGCCGTAGCCCTGGAAGACGCCGTGCGCCGCGGCGCCGCGCGCGTGGACGACCCGCTCGGGGATGCGCTCGTGGTCGAAGTGGGTGATCTTCTCGCGCAGGTGGTGGTCCTGCAGCAGGACGGGGCCGCGGCTGCCGGCCTTCAGGGAGTGGTCGCTGTCGGGGAGCCGGGCGCCCTGTGCGGTGGTCAGGTACGGACCGGCCTGGGCGACGGCCGCCTGGTCCGCTCCCGTCTCCTGTCCCGTCGGGCTCACGGTCGCCGGTCCGCTCTGGTCCGGTTTGGGCGGGAGAGGCGGCCTCGGCTCCGTCGGTTCGTCGACGGTCGGCGGTTGCGGCGACGGCCTGCCGGGGATGCCGCCTTCGGCTCCGGAGTTCTTCCGGTTCATGCGTCCTCCACGGATACGGGGTGCCGGACGCCGGAGAGTCTCCGCCGCCTCGGCATACTCGGCCGATTCTTCTGCCCCGGCGGAGGCACGGCAGTCCGGATACACCCATCCCGGTGGAAGGGGGACCGCTTCGGCGCAGGGCGAATCCCGTGGTGCCGGCGCCTACATGCCGCCCGCGACGCGCAGCACCGCTCCCGTCGTGTACGACGCGTCCTGCGAGAGGAGCCACGCGACCGCGCCGGCGATCTCCTGCGGCTGTCCGGCCCGGCCCATGGGCACGTTGACCGCGACCTTCGCGGGCCGTTGCGGGTCCTCGTGGAACTCGGTCCAGATGGTGCCGGGGGCCACGCAGTTGACGCGGATGCCATCGGCGGCGACCTCCTTCGACAGCCCCGTCGTCATCGCGTCGACGGCCGCCTTGGTGGCCGCGTAGTGCACGTACTGGCCGGGGCTGCCGAGAGTGGCGGCCGCGGAGGAGATGTTGACGATCGCACCGCCGCCGGAGGCGGTCATGTCACGGACGGCACGGCGGGCGCAGAGCAGATATCCCCACACGTTGACCTCCAGCGCCTGGCGCATCCCTTCCGCGTCGGCGTCCGCGAGGCGGCCGTTGGGCCCGCTGATGCCGGCGTTGTTCACCAGGCCCGTGACGGTGCCCAATTCGGCCGCGCTGTCGAAGAGACGGTCGACGGACTGCTCGTCGGCGGTGTCGACGCGGACGGCCAGGGACCGGCGGCCGGCCACGCGCACCGCCTTGGCGACTTCGTGCGCGGCGGCTTCGTCGGACCGGTAGCCGACGACCACGTCGTGGCCTTCCACGGCGAGACGGGCGCAGACCGCGGCGCCGATGCCGCGGCTTCCGCCGGTGACGACGGTGAGTTGCTGACGCAAGGCGGACTCCGGTGTACGTGGGCGGGCGGATGCTGACCGACTCTAATCCGCCGTCCTGGGCTGCCTCATCCGGCCCGCACGGGCGGCCCCGTCTCGGCGGCGGGCGGCCGGCGCCGGACCGGGAGCCGCCGGCCCGTGCCCTGCGGTCAGGGCATCGACCGGAGCAGCAGCAGCGCTGTGTCGTCGGTCCGGTCGCCCGTGGGCAGCGCCTGCATCAGCTGATCGGCCAGCACCTCGAGGTCCCGGGCGCCGACGGCAAGGAAGCGGGCGAGTTCGTCGATGGCCACCCCGATGTCGGTGCCCCGTCGTTCCACGAGCCCGTCGGTGAAGAGGGCCAGGACGCTGCCGGGCGACAGGGTGACCTCGGCGGACCGGTAGTCGGAGACCGGTTCGATGCCGAGCAGCAGTCCCGGTGGCACGGCCAGGGTCCGCGTCTTCCCTTCGGGGTCGCGCAGCAGCGGCGGCGGGTGGCCCGCCGTGGCCAGGCAGGCGCGGCCGCGGGCGAGGTCGATCTCGACGTAGAGGCAGCTTGCGAAGAGGCCCGGGTTGAGGTCGGTGAGCAGGCGGTTGGCACCGGCGAGGACGTCGCTGGGGGACGCTCCGGCGAGGGCCTGCGCGCGCACCGCCGTACGGACCTGGCCCATCAGCGCGGCCGCGGGGACGCTGTGGCCCTGGACGTCGCCGATGACGGCCGCGGCGGTGGTGTCGTCGAGGCGGATCAGGTCGTAGAAGTCGCCACCGATGTCCATTCCGCGGGTGGCGGGCAGGTAGCGGGCGGTGGCCTGAAGGTTCGTCAGCGAAGGCAGGGTCTGCGGGAGCAGGCTCGTCTGGAGGGTGCGGGCGAGGCCGCTCTTGGTGTCGTAGAGGTGCGCCCGGTCGAGGGCCTGGGCGACCAGGCCGGCGAACGCGGTGAGCATGGCCCGTTCGTCGTGTGCGAAGGGCCGGGAGCGGTCGTAGGCCATGACGCAGCAGCCGAGCGGGCGGCCGGCGGCCACGAGCGGCAGGAACGCCCAGGCGTGATGGCCGTCATCGCCGACGGCGTTCGGGAACGCCTCTTCCAGTTCGCGGCGGGAGGCGAAGAAGGCCGGCTCGCCGGTGACCACCACGCGGCCGCTCGGGTTGTCGGGTGCCAGGGGAACTCCGCCGACGTGTTCGGCCTCATGAGGGCCGTAGCCGCTGTGGCCGCGCAGCCGCAGTCTGCCGGCGTGGGTGGCGAGCAGGGCGACGGCGTGGGCGCCGAAGCTCGGGGCGATCTGGTCCACCACGAGCTTGATCACGTCGGGCACGCTGAGCGCCTCGGTGAGCGCGGCGGCGAGGTGCGCCATCCGGTAGAGGACATCGGCGCGGGGCGCGGTCCGTGCCTCTGCGGTGCCTGTCTGCTCGAGCACGGGCGGGTCGGCGGCCACGGCGGGCGCCCCGGTGGCGGCTTCGGCGGACGGCTGGGCGGTGGTCTCGCCGCGGCCCAGGCGGGAGGGAGAGATGCGGACGCTGATGCCCCGTGCGTCGGGGTAGAGCTCGAGGGACAGCCACAGGCCGTCGGGGCGCCGCGCGGTGAACGAGGTGGGCCTGCGGCTCATGACGGCCGACCGGTAGCGGTCCTCGAAGACGGGGTCGTCGAGCCACGGCAGGAGCTCCCACGGCCGCGCTCCCGTCAGGGCGACCATGTCGGAGCCGACGAGGCTCGCCCCCTTGGCGTTGACGAAGGTGACCCTGCCGTCGAGGTCGAGGGCGCAGCAGCCCTCCGGCAGGCGTTCGGCGTAGTCCACCGCGGCGAAGGCCTGGGACTGGGTGACCCGGCGCCCGCGAGGCACCGGCGTCAGCCGGGGTTCGGTGGCCGGCAGGACGGGGTGGCCGTTCTCCTCGGCGCGGCGCAGGGCTGCCGCGACGTGACCGCACGTCCGTTCGACAGCCTTCCGCCGGGCAGGGTCGATCTCCATGGACTGCGAGCCGGGCCAGAGCACCAGGACTCCGCCCCACGTGCGCCCGGTGCTGGTGACGGGGGCGGCGGCGAGGGCGAACGAGTAGGGCAGGGCCAGCCCGAGGCGGGGGTAGCGGCGTGCCAGTTCGCCTTCTGCCCCCACCCAGATCAGGCGGTCCTCGCGGACCGCCTGGGCGAGCGGGCCGGATGCGGAGACGCCGACCCTGGCCCACGGCATGGCGAGGCTGGAGGGCACTCCGGCGAGGACGACGGCGCTGAGCACCTGACTCTCCGGAGGCAGTACGTAGATCCCGCCGCCGTACCCGCCGGTCTCCCTCAGCATCCGGGACAGCAGCCGTTGCAGGGCCTCCACGGCGCCGTCTTCCTCGTCGGCCGGTGCCATGACCTAGTCCTTCACGGCCGGGGCGACGGACCGTGCCGTATCCGCGCCGCGCGGCGCCGTCGGGCGGACACGCGGTGCGGGCCGTCCGGGCCGGGGGCCCGGGCCGGAGTCTTCCGGGCGGCCGATCGGTGCGCGACAAGGTACAGGTTTCATCATTTGTGGACATTACGCCCATACCTCGGCAGCCTGCACCCTTGAGCCGCCGACCTGGGAACGCTCAGGAGCCGGGCCGGTCCTCGACGGTCACCCGCACCGTCTTGACCTCGGGATCGACGCCGTCGGGGACGACCATGCCGGCTTCGGCGCCGCTGCGCAGATACCGCAGCGCCGCCTCGTTCAAGCCCTCGCCGGGCAGTGCGACGGGAATACCCGGCGGGTAAGGGGTGAGCATCTCGGCGCTGACACGGCCCACGGCCTTCTCCCACGGGACCTGCTCGACCCGGCCGAAGTACGCGTCACGGGGCAGCATGACCTGTTCCAGTCGCAGGTCCGCGGGGTCGGGCACCTCCACCTCGGGCGCGGGCCGCAGCTGCGGTGCCTGGGCCGGCACGTCCCGCAGGGCGGCGAGCAGACGCTCCGCGGAGGTCTCGTCGTCCGCGTGGGTCAGCTGCGCGCTGATGCGCCGGTGGTCGGCGAGATGGAGGTTGACGCGGTGGGTCCGCCGCAGCCGGTCCGCGATCCGGTAGCCGGTCGTACCGAATGCGCTGACGTCGATGACGACCTGCAAAGAGTCCATGTCGGTCGCACGGCCGGGACCGCAGAGGTCGTCCCTGCCGTGGACGCGCATGCCGTCGATGTCCTCGATGCTGCCCCGGACGTCGCCGGCCAGGGCCAGCGCCGCGTCGTACAGGGCACGGCCGTGCTCGACCATCTGGCGGCGCCAGCCGTCGAGCGCGGCGTAGATCAGCGTGGAGGGACTCGTCGTACCCAGCAGGTCCTCACGGCTCTTGAGGACCGTCGGATCGATGAGATCGCCCTGGAGGTGGAACACCGAGCTCTGCTCGAGCCCGGAGCCCATCTTGTGGACCGAGGTGACACACACGTCGGCCCCGGCGTCCATGGCCCACGTCGGCAGGTCGGGGTGGAAGGGCAGATGGGCGCCCCACGCCTCGTCCACGATGAGCGGTACCCCGTGCTCGTGGCACGCCTCCGCGATGCCCGCCAGGTCCGAGCAGGTCCCGTAGGGGGTGGGTGTCGTCACGAGAGCACCGCGGGCGTCGGGGTGGTCTGCGAGCGCGGCGCGGAAGGCGTCGGCGGACGGCGGGTGGGCCATGCGCCGCTCCGCGTCCCACTGGGGCTCGACCCACACGGGCCGGATGCCCGCGAGCACCAGGCCGGAGACCACGGACTTGTGCGCGTCCCGGCCCACGAGCAGCTTCTCGTGCGGGCCTGCGACGGCGAGCATGGCCGCCTTCACGGACAGCGAACTGCCGCAGGTGGAAAAGAAGGTGTGCTCGGCCCCGACGGCGTCCGCCATCAACTCCTGGGCCTGCTCGAGCACCGCGTGCGAGGAGGTCCGGTCGTCGAGGCCGCTGATGGCGAGCACGTCGGACCGGAAGACCTCGTCGCCCAAGACCGCGCGGACCCGCGGGTCGGCGCCGCGGTGCTGCTTGTGCCCGGGCGGCGTGAAGGGGGTCTGATTCTCCGCGTGGTACGCGGCCAGCGCTTCCAGTACCGGTGTCCGTGAGTGGTCCATGTGACTCCGCTTCCCTTCGGGGCGGCACGAAAACTGACGCGCTGGGCCGAACGGGGCATTCCGGAGCGGCTCCCTCTTCCGCGCGCGCACCGCGGCCGCTCCGCCGCCGTCAGGAAACTCGGTTGTGGGCGGCGTCGCCGGGCGGGTATTGGTTCTGCATGACCTCTCTCGGCGCAGTCTTCCGTCCGCAGTTGCCTCCCGAACGGTTGCGCGAGGTGGTCCGCACGGCCGACGCCGCCGGGCTGGAGGAGTTGTGGCTCTGGGAGGACTGCTTCCTCGAGAGCGGTGTCGCCACGGCGGCCGCCGCCCTCGCCTGGTCGGAGCGTCTTCGGGTGGGCGTGGGCCTGCTGCCGGTCCCCCTGCGGAACGTCGCCCTGACGTCGATGGAGGCCGCCACGCTGCACCGGCTCTTCCCCGGCCGGGTGGCCCTGGGCGTCGGGCACGGCGTCCAGGCGTGGATGGGGCAGGTCGGCGCGCGCGTCGAGTCGCCGCTGACGCTGCTGCGTGAGCATCTCACCGCCATGCGGGCCCTGTTGCGGGGTGAGCGGGTGACGGTGGACGGCCGGTACGTGAAGCTCGACGGCGTCGCCCTCGACTGGCCTCCGGCGACGGCTCCCGCGGTGCTGGCCGGGGCGACCGGGCCGCGCTCACTGCGGCTGACCGGCGAGGCGGCCGACGGAACGATCCTGGACGCGGCCGTTCCGCCCGAGGGCGTGCGAAACGCCCGCCGGCTGATCGACGAGGGCCGGGCGGCGGCCGGACGCACCGGCCGTCACGAGATCGTCGTCTATCTCCACACCGCGACCGGCACCGGCGCCGAGGCCCGTCTCACGGCTGAACTGGAGCGCTCCGGCGGGGCGTCGACACCCGGGCTCGGCGTGGCGGGCGACGCGGGCGTGGTGGCCAAGGCCGTCCAGCGGCTCGTGGACGTGGGAGCGGACACCGTGGTGCTCCAGCCGACGGCCGACGAGCCGGACCCGGAGGGCTTCGTACGGTTCGTGGCCGAAGAGGTGCGCCCGCTCGTTCCCGGTCCGGCCGACGGATCCTGACGCGGCGTCAGTGCCGGTGTCTGGCGTGCGCGGGCATCTCGCTCACCCTGACCAGATGGTCGAAGTCGACCGCCGCACCCTGCAGCAGCAGGTCCACCAGTGGGCGTGCGGCCGCCCGGCCGGTGTCGCCGAACAGCGCCCGCTGGTAGACCACCGACGCGAGGAGGTCGACCAGCAGGTCCGGATCGACACCGGCCCGCAGGTCGCCGCGGTCGACGGCGCGCCGCACCGCGACCATGGCGGCGTGCCTGCTGGGCTGTACGAGCACGTCGATCAACCGCCCGTGCAGAGCGGCGTCGTGCGCGCACTCCGCGACGAGCGGGGCGAGTACGCCCGCGGGCAGCCGGTCGAGTAGCGCCTCCGCCAGCACGCCGACGCTCTGGGTCAGATCACAGCGGGTGCAGCCGTTGTCCGGCACCGGGGGCGTGACCAGCACAGAGGCGAGGGCGTCGATCACCAGGCTCTGACGGGTGGACCAACGCCGCCGGATGGACGCCTTCGTGGTGCCCGCCCTCGCCGCGACCGTCTCGAGGGCGAAGCGGGAGTATCCGTGCTCCCGCAGCACGTCGAGCGTCGCGGCCACCACCGCGGCGTCGATCGCCGGGTCGCGCGGACGGCCGGCCGCGGAGGGTGTCACTGTGCGGCGTCCTGTGGGTACCAGCGCAGTTCGACGGTGTTGCCGTCGGGGTCCTGCACGTAGAGCGACCAGGCGTCGCCCCGGGCGCCGTAACGTTCCACCGGCCCTTCCAGCACCTTGAACACGCCGGAGTCGATGACCTCCTGCCAGTCCAGAGGGTCGACGACCAGGCATATGTGGTCCACGTTGGACTCGCCCCGGGGGCGGCTGACCAGGTCGATGATGGTCGTGGGGGTGATCCGCACGGACGGGAACGGCACCTTGCCCGCCCGCCACTCCTCCACACGTACGGGCTCGAGCCCGAGCGGTCCGCAGTAGAACTCCAGGGCTCGTTCGACGTCTTGGACGTTGAGCACCAGATGGTCGAAGTCCTTCACTCGCATGACGTTCCTCCCCCTCATTTGAATTCGATCCGGTTCGTATCGTAAACCTCGTACCCCTCCCCCGGCAAGAGGCAGCAGCGTGCGATACGGAGGGCAGCAGCCAGTCACAGCAAAGGAGTTATCTACCGTTTTGGGCTGTTTAGTCGCTTTCCTGGGGGCTACCCGGGCGTTCAGGGACGTCCGAGAAGGAGGAAGTCGTGATCACGAAAGCACAGATCCGGAACGTACTGGACCACCCGGTATACGACGCCGACGGCAACAAGGTCGGCAACGCCAAGCATGTCTTCCTCGACGACACCACCGGCGAGCCCGACTGGGTCAGCGTGCAGACGGGCCTGTTCGGCAGCAACGAGTCGTTCGTGCCGATCCGGGACGCCAACATGGTCGAGGACCACCTCGAAGTCCCCTATGCGAAGGACACCATCAAGGACGCCCCCAACGTCGACGTGGACGCAGGTGGACATCTCTCGCCGCAGGAGGAAGAGCGCCTGTACCGGCATTACCGCATCGACTGGGACTCCGCGTGGAAGCGCGCCAACCAGCCCTCCGAGGGCGGCTGGGCCCACTCCGGCGGAACGGGCCAGGCAGGCAAGTCCGGCGCCGCGGGTGCGGCAGGAGCCGCGGGTGCGGCCGGGAAGGCCGGTACGGCAGGCAGGAGCCGGGCCGGAGCCGGCGAGGGCATGGCGGGCGAGACGCCGGCCCACGGACGCACGGCAGCCGGAGGCCAGACCCGCGGACGCGACATGGCCGGTGAACGCCGGGGCATGGCGGGCCAGGAACGCCGGGGCGACACCGACTCGGCGATGACCCGGTCCGAGGAGAGCATGCATGTCGGCACCGAGCGTCACGAGATCGGCCGTGCGCGGCTGCGCAAGTACGTGGTCACGGAGGAGGAGCAGCAGACGATTCCGCTCCGCCACGACGAGGTGCGCGTGGAGCGCGAGCCGATCACCGAGACCAACCGCGGCGCGGCACTGTCCGGGCCGGAGATCTCCGAGGCCGAGCACGAAGTCACCCTGTACGAGGAGCGGCCGGTCGTGGAGACCCGCGTCGAGCCGGTCGAGCGTGTCCGGCTGACGACCGAAGAGCACACACAGCAGGAGACGGTCAAGGGCCGGGTCCGCAAGGAGCGGATCGAAGCCGAGATGCCGGACGAGGGCACCGAGCGGGCCTCGCGCGAGAAGCACGAGCGCCGTGGCCCGGGCGGACCTGTCTGACGCTCCGACACCGGAGCGGCCTCCGACAGCGCGTGTCGCGGGGTGAAGGTGACGAGGCGGACGGGGCCAGGCGGTTGCGAGAACCGGTCGGGCGTCGTCCGCCTCACTGTCGCGTCGCCTGCCCGTCCCGATGCGTACGACGCTGCCACCAGGACGGGTTGCGTACCCGGTGCCGCTACCGGTGGCGGTCGCGTCAGCGAGCCGGTGCGGAGGGTGTTGTGCCGGCGCGGTGGTCGTGCAGTTGCTCCAGGCGCCGCTGGAGCAACTGGAGCGCGCCGCGCTGACGTCCCGGCACCCGCCGTCGCAACGCCACCAGGGCCGGGGCGAGTTGCCGTGCCCTCGCCGCGTCCCCGATCTGCTCCCACTGGTGATGCGCACGGTCCACTGCCGCTTCGACGTCCGGATCGTCGGTGGTCTGCTGACGGCCGAGCCGCACTTCGGCGGCTGTCATCCACAACTCGCAACTGCGGGCCGGGTCCTGGGCGAGCCGCGCGAGGTCCGCCCGTACCTCCAGCCAGTGCAGCACCTGGACGGAGCCGGGACCGTGGGCGCGCAGCGCCTCGTTCTCGCACGAGGCCGCGGCGGCCGCGGCCTCGTCGTGGCGCCCGGCCCGCGCGGCGGCGAGGATCGCCGGATGCGGGTCGGCGCCTGCGGCGGCGAGGCTCACTGGGGGCGGGGCGGCCCCTGCGGCGGCGAGGCCCGCAGGGTGCGGCTCGGCCGCGAGGTTCGCCGTATGCGCGTCGGCCCCCGTGGCGCCTAGGTTCACCGGATGCGCGTCTGCCCTCGCCGGGGCGGGAGCGTCGGTGGGGGCCGGTGCGATGCGCGGGCCCGGCACCGCGGCGTGCCCGTGCACCGGTCCCGACGTGTGTCCTGCGGGGTGGCTCAGCGGGGGCCCGGCGTACGCGGCGGCGGTCGAGGGGGCGTTCGACGGGGCGATGCCGAACAGCAGCGCGCCGTCGGGAGCGTCCTGGGACGCCGACTGCGCGGCGGCCTGTTCGTGGAGATGCGGGAGCGGCGGGCGCGCCCCGCTGCGCCAGATCGCGGCCACGGCCTTCAGATGGACGGGGGCGGCGACGGTGCGGCGGCCTGGAGCGGGGGCGATCCGTCCGTACGTCCGTGTCCCGTCGCCGAGGAGCAGCCTGCCGCCGGTGACCTGCTGCCAGGCCTCGGTGTCGGCGACGAGGTCCAGCACCACCGTGGTGGTTCCCGGCCGCCGGGTCTTCAGCTCGCCCGCGAGCCAGTGCCAGGGCAGCGCCGTGTAGCGCATCGTCGCCGGTGCCGTGCGGGCGAGGGCGAGGTGCAGCTGCCGCTGCTTGCGGTCCACGTGCAACTGCCCCGCCAGATACAGGTGCAGCGGTCCGGGCGAGGCGGCGGCGGCGCGGATGCGGGTCAGGACGGTCTGGGGATCGAGCGGGTCGGCGAGCTCGATCACCGTGGCCGCGGCCGCGCCGGCCGTACCGGCGAGGACGTCCGCCGGTACGGCCGCGAGCGCGGGCAGCACGGACGCGGCGTCGATGAGCCGCCCCTTGCCGGCCGGGGCGGCTGCGAGGAGCAGCGCGGTACCCGGAGCCGGACTCTCCCGGTTCTCCCCTGTGATCAGCACATCAGCACCGTACCCGGTCCCGCGGGGCGGAGCCGGACGGCCGCCGCACGACGGCTATTTGTGGACGCTGTACTTCAGGTGCGTCGCCTGCGCGGTGCCGACGACCTGACATCGAGGCGTCGCCGCTCCGCCCCGAGGTTGTCGAACTGGCGCAGCCCCTGCCGAACAGGACCGGAACCCCACGGAGTCGGAGCTCGCCGATCGACCCGGCACGCAGGTACTGCCGGACGGCGCGGGCCGCGCCTGCGATGTCGGCATCGCGCCCGCCGGACGCGGCCTTGACGTGTTCCAGCGCGCTGTGGATTGCGGTCCGTGACGCATGTGGAGGTGATGCCGCCCTGCTCGACGATCGGCCGACGGGGCGGTGGACGAGCACGAACACCGGCGTGCGGAACGGCGGTTCGTCGCCCCGCGGCACCTCACCCGGTGTCGTCCATCGTCCTGCCCGTTACGGGGCTCCTCCTGGGCGGATGTGCCGAGTTCTCACCCCTGCGTCGATCGGGGCCAGCTCCTTTCGACACCGTCGCCCGGCGACTTCGCGGTCAGGTGCGGGAAGCGGAACTCGGTGCGGCTGTGCCACGGCTCGTGCGGACGCACCACCGTGCTGGGGTACTCGGGGCGGTTGGGGGAATCGGGCAGATGCTGGGTCTCCAGGCAGACGCCCGAGTACCGTTCGTGCCGCCGTCCCGAGGGGGCGGCGAGCGACCCGTCGAGCTGGTTGGCCGTGTACACCTGCACGCCGGGTTCCGTGGTCCAAACCTCCATGACGCGCAGTTCGCCCGGCGCGCTGAGCCGGGCGGCACGGCGCGGTGCGGCGGCCGGGCCGGCGGGGTCCAGCACCCAGCAGTGGTCGAAGCCGCCGGCGGCGCGCAGCTGCTCGTCGGGCATCGCGAGCCGTTCGCCGAGGACACGCGGCTCGGTCAGGTCGAAGGCCGTGCCGCGTACGTCCGCCGCCGGGCCCTGGGGGATGCCGGTGGCGTCGACGGGCAGGTAGCTGTCGGCGTCGACCTGCAGCGCGTGGCCGCGGATGTCGCCTTCGCCGGTGAGGTCGAAGTAGGCGTGGTGGGCGAGGTTGACCACGGTGGGCCGGTCGGTGGTGGCGGTGAAGTCGACGGCGAGGGTCCCCTCGGCATCGAGGCTGTACGTCACGCTCACGTCGAGTGCGCCAGGGAAGCCCATGTCGCCGTCAGGGCTGTGCAGGGACAGCCGCACGGCCGCGGTCTCCGCCCCGGGCACCTCGCTCGCCCGCCACACCTTCGTGTCGAAGCCGCCCGGGCCGCCGTGCAGGGCGTGGCCACGATCGTTGGCCGGGACGTGGTAGCGGGTCCCGTCGAGGGTGAAGGTGCCGTTCGCGATCCGGTTGGCGAAGCGGCCGACGACGGCGCCGACGTAGGCGTTCTTCTCCGCGTAGTCGCCGATCCCGGGGAGGGCGAGGACCACCGAGGCGTCCTCGCCCCGGGTGTCGGGGACGGTGAGCGAGTGGAGGACGGCACCGTAGGTGAGGATCTCGGCCCGCACCCCGTGCCCGGAATCGAGAGCCCAGAGCTCGGTCTCCTCACCGCCGGGGAGAGTTCCGTAAGGGCTGCGGGTGACGGTGGGGCGTGGCATGGCGATCCTTCGGGCGGGAAACGGGTGGTGGGCGGGTCAGCGGGTGCGCGGCGGCCGGTCAGCTCGGGTCGGCGCGGGGCGGGTCAGCCGGACCGCGGCGGGCGGGTGGTCGACTCCCTGACGACGAGGCGGTAGCCGGGCCGTTGCCGCCGGGGCTCGGGGGGCGTGCCGCCGGCGAGGCGTTCGACGAGACTGTCGACGGCCAGCCTGGCGATGGCCTCCTTGTCCGGGGAGATCGTCGTCAGCGTGGTGGACCCGTAGCGGCCCTCCTCGATGTCGTCGAACCCGACCACGGCGACGTCGCCGGGGACGGTCAGTCCGCGTTCGGTGAGAGTGCGCATCGCTCCGACGGCGATGAGGTCGTTGTACGCGAAGACCGCGTCGGGCCGCTCGCCGCGGTCGAGCAGGGCGGCCATGGCGCTCGCCCCGTCCTCCCGCCCGTAACCGTCGGTGACGACCACCAGGGCGTCGTCGGCCTTCAGTCCCGCCGCGGCGTGTTCCTCCCGCCAGCCGCGCAGCCGCAGGTGGGCGGGCTGGCGCTCGCGGCCGGTCCGGGAGCCGAGGAAGGCGATACGGCGGTGGCCGAGGCCGATGAGATGCCGGACGGCCTCCCGGGCGGCGGCGACGTTGTCGATGGCGATGTGGTCATACGGAGCCTCGTACTCCCGCTCCCCCAGCAGCACCAGCGGAGCGCTGTCCGTGCGTGCGGTGAGGTCCTCCGTCTCGAGGTGGATGGGGCTGAGGATGAGCCCGTCGATGACGTGGGCGCGGAAGCCCTGGCTGACGAGGAGTTCCTTCTCCCGCAGTCCGGCTGTGTGGTCCACCAGGACGGTGTAGTCGTGTCGCGCGGCGGCGTCGACGACCGCGCCGGCCAGTTCGGCGAAGTATGGGTTGCCGAACTCCGGCACGGCGAGGGCGATGATGCCCGTCCGCCCTTTGCGCAGGTGACGGGCGGTGAGGTTCGGCCGGTAGCCGAGCTCGTCGATGGCCTGCTGCACCTTGGCCCGCATCTGGGGCGTGACGTGCGGGTAGTTGTTGACGACGTTCGAGACGGTCTTGATGGACACGCCCGCCCGACTGGCAACGTCCTTGAGGCTGACGCCCACGGCACTCCTTGACTCTCGATGCGGCAGTACCGCTGTGACGGTGTGTGGCCGGCGCTCCCGCGGCATCACACCGTGCGGCACCGTGCCACGACGACCACGATAAGGAAGCAGCGCCCCGGCCACGGAGCGGTAGGACGAATTGAGCGGGCGGACCGCCCCGGCATCCGGAGAAGCAGACTCCCGGGGCGCCACCGGGGTCGCGGCCGGTGCACGCCGCTGCGCGCGTGAGGCGCCACCGGTTCGCGTCCGGTGCACGCCGCTGCGCGCGTGTGCGATGAGTTCGGGCGGCGGATCGGGTCTGCCCTGGTATGACTCGAATCATCGCTGACATCTCCGTCTCCCTCGACGGATTCGTCACCGGACCCGATCCCGGCCCGGACAACGGTCTGGGCACCGGCGGCGAGGCGCTGCACACCTGGGCGTTCTCCGACGACCCCGACGACCGCCGGGTCCTGCGCGAGGCGACCGCCCGCTCGGGCGCCGTCGTCCTCGGCCGTCGGCTCTTCGACGTGGTCGACGGGCCGAACGGCTGGGACGACGAGACCGGCTACGGCGCCCGTGAGGTCGGCAGACCCGCGTTCGTCGTCGTGACGAGCTCACCGCCGGAATCGGTGCGGCTCACCGGCCTCGACTGGACGTTCGTCACCACCGGTCTGCCCGACGCCGTCGCCGCCGCGCGCCAGCGTGCCGAAGCGGCGTCGTCGGCCGGCGGCAAGGACCTCGACGTCGTCCTCATGGGCGGCGGCGCCACCATCGGCTCGGCGCTCGACGCCGGGCTGGTCGACGTACTGAGCCTGCACCTGGCGCCCGTCGTGCTGGGTGCCGGGACGCCCCTGTTCACCGGCGGAGCGCAGCGCACGCTGGTGCAGCGGGGCGCGACCTCGACATCGACGGCGACGCACCTGACCTACGACGTGCTCTGACGATTGCGCAACGGAACGCTCACATCGAGCAGTCCGAGTCCTCGGCGAGGACCGGGGCCCTCTGCGGGCGCGTGACATCTCGCCTGGAGTCGGCCTTCGCCGCTGTCCGCCCTTGCCCGCCCCGTGGCGCGGTCGAGGCGCGGTCGAGGCGCGAAACGGAATCTCCGGCCCGGCGGGCCGGCGACGGCATAGGTTCAAGGCATGGTGCATGTACTCGGCAGCAGGGTCCTGCTGCACCCGACGGATCCGGACCGCACCCGCGCCTTCTACGGCGGAGCACTGGGACTCGCCGTCAGTCGCGAGTTCGGGACCGGACCGGAACGTGGCACGGTCTATTTCCTGGGCGGCGGATTCCTGGAGGTCTCGGGGCGCTCCGAGAACCCGCCGGCGCCAGGTCTCCAGCTGTGGCTCCAGGTCGAGGACGTGCAGGCGGCGTTCGAGGAGCTACGAACAGCCGGCGTGGAGGTGCTGCGCGCTCCGGTGATAGAGCCGTGGGGGCTGATCGAGATGTGGATCGCGGACCCGGACGGCGTCCGCATCGCGGTCGTCGAGGTGCCGGAGAACCACCCGCTGCGCTACCGCCCCTGAAGTCCCACGGCGGCGGACCGCGCCCGCGCCGCGAGGACCACCGAGCGCGGTGACCGACACACGCGTGGCCCGGGCCCGGCCCGGCGGGTCAGGTGATCTTCTTCGTTCCTGTGGCGCGGCCGTGCTCGTCCCAGGTGACTTCCAGGATCTGTTCGACGGCGACGCGATCGATATGACCGAACACGTGGGGGAACAAGGTTCCGTCGGGGACTCCGGGCGGCGGGGACGGGACGGCCGCTTCCCGTTCCGTCCTGGCGGTGAGACGGCTCTCGTCCAGGACGAGCACCAGGAGCGGCCTCGGCGTGCTGCGGTAGAAGGCGTTGACGACGGCCAGGGTGGTCGCCTCGTCGGGGGCGCAGTGGACGAAGCCGTCTTCGGTGAGGGATGCGGGCGCGTAGGGCTGGTCCGGGTCGGCCGTCCAGTCCCTTTCCGTGACAACGTAGTAGATCATCTCAGGGTTGTACAGCACTCGGCGCGGCCGCCTGGCCGGTCGAACCGGATCACCGGCGGGTTTCGTCACGGGTCCGGGTGAGTTCGGTCGGCGGTCTCAGTGCGGAGTAGGCGCCCGCGCCCGCGGCGAGCAGCATCACGCAGCCGGTGAAGACGAGCCCCGCGGTGCGCAGGCCCCACAACTGGGCCGCGGCGCCCACGCCCACCACCGGCAGTGAGATGCCGGTGTAGGCGATGACGAAGAACGCCGAGATGGTGCCGCCGCGGTGTTCGGCGGGTGCCGCCCCGCCCACGAGGGACAGGGCCGCCCGGAACGCCAGCCCCTGGCCCGCGCCTCCGCACAAGGCCCCGGCGACGAGTACGGCGAGGGATTCGGCGACGAGCGACGAGGCGACGAGCAGCAGGCCGGCGATGAGGACGGCGCAGCCGATGGGAAGCGCGCGCCGGGTGCCGATGCGTTCGCTCAGTGACTGCCCTGCGGTGGAGGCGAGGAAGACGGAGAAGACGACAGCTCCCGTGACGGCGAGGTTGTGCACGTCGAGTGTCCGGGCCACGAAGCTGGGGGCGAGGGCGGTGAACAGTCCGAGGAGGGAGAAGCCGGCGAAGGCCGCGACGGAGGCGGGGGCGAACACTCCTCTCACCTCGGGGGGCACGGAGACTCCCTGGGGCTTCAGCGGGGGGAAGCGCTTCGGCCGCTCGACGGTCTCCGGGAGGAAGCGGATGATCACGGCGGCGACGGCGACCAAGGCGATGTGGACCCAGAAGACGAGCTCGAGCGGGCGGGGCGCGTACTGGGCGAGGATCCCGGACAGCAGCGGTCCGCAGCCGAGGCCGCCCATGTTCGCCGCGGTGGCCGCGAACCCGGCCCGGGCCCGCTGTCCGGGTCGGGCGAGTTCCATGACGGCGGCGGTCGCCGCGCCGCTGAGCAGTCCGGCCGCGAATCCGGAGAGCAGCCGCCCGGCGAAGAGCAGGGGGAGGCCGGTTTCCAGCAGAAAGCATCCGGCGCTTGCGGCGGACAGGACCATGGCACAGAGCAGGACGGGCCGGCGCCCGACTGCGTCGGAATAGTTTCCGCCGACGAGCAGCACTGCGATCACGGCGACGGCGTACACGGCGAAGACCACGGTCACCATCAGGTCGGAGAAGCCGATCTCCTGCTGGTAGAGCCCGTACAGCGGCGTGGGCAGGGTCGTGCCGGCCATGCCGATGGCGAACACCAGGGCGGCCGCGACGTAGCCGGGACGGTGGCCCTCACCTTTGTGGACGATCATGCGGCTCACCTTACGAGCGCCCCGCCGCGGGCGGCCGGACCCTGCCGCATCGCGAGTGCGGCGCCGGGGGTGTGCGCCGGTGCTGCCCGTGGCGGGGCCGGAGGCGGTCGCTCGTGGCCTGCGGTTGTCCCTCGTGTGGCGTGCAGATGGACACGAACGGGTGCGGTGATGATGTCCGAGGGGGCCGCCGGTCGTTGGGAGAGGGACGAGAAGGAGATCCGCCATGCCCACAGGACCGGCCCAGCAGCCTACGGCCGAGCTCGATGCCCGCTACAGTTCCGCACTCAATCCCCGCCCGGGTGCCGCGGGTGTCACCGCCGTCGAGTGGTCGGAGGCTCTACGGCACTTGGAGGCCGCCGAGATCTTCTGGGTGTCGACGGTGCGGCCCGACGGTCGGCTGCATGTCACGCCCGTGATCGCGGCGTGGCACGACGGCGTGCTGTACTTCTCCACCGGCCCGGAGGAGCAGAAGGCGAAGAACCTCGCTGACAACGCGCACTGCGCACTGACCACCGGCAGGAATGCGCTGACCGAAGGCTTCGACGTCGTGGTCGAGGGCAAGGCGGAGCAGGTCACTGATCCGGCGGTGCTGGAGGAGGTGGTCGCCGCGCACGAGGCGAAGTACGGCCCGCACATCACCTCGCCCGAGGGGACGTTCCACGGTCTCGGGGACACGATCCGGACGGGGGGTGCGGTGCTCTTCGCGGTGGCGCCGGTCACGGCGTACGGCTTCGGTCGGGACAACGGGGTCTACAGCCATACGCGATGGGTGTTCTGAGCGGCGCTGTGCGCACCGGTCCGGCACCGAACAGCGCCCCGTCCCCTGCCCGCGTCGACGATGCGGGCAGGGGCCCGTCACTTGTGAGGCTGTCAGCCGGTGGTGACTGGCCGGCGGGGGTGGTTGTGGAGTACGGCCGTCGTCACTGGCCCACTCTTCCGTCGACGCACTCGCGCAGCAGGTCGGCGTGTCCGCAGTGACGGGCGTATTCCTCGATCCGGTGCACCATCAGCTCCCGGATCGAGGTCTTGTCCTTCCCCACCCGCTCACCCAGATCCGGGTGCTCGGCCAACGCGGCGTCGGTCGCCGCCTGTTCACGCTCCAGGTCGGTGTACGCGGCGTCGACCATGGCCTGGTCGGCGGCGGCGTCGTCGAAGTCCGCGTCGCGGCGGCCGTACAGCTTCGGCAGGGGGTCGCCGTCGGTGATCCAGTTGCGCCAGTCCCGTTCCACCTCGGCGAGGTGCCGGATCAGGCCGAGCAGCGACATCGACGACGGCGGAACGGACCGACGGGCCAGCTGCTCCGCGTCGAGGCCCTCGCACTTCATCCGCAGGGTCATGCGGTAGCCCGTCAGAAAGTCCAGCAGCGTCGGGAGCTCGCCGTCCGGACTGACACTTTCCTTGTTGCGGGGGTCGTCGTCCGGGTCTGCCCACATGTCGGGGTAGACGGTTGCCTGGGTCCATCGTGCGGGTTGATCACTCATACGCTGCATGGTGATCTGCGGCGGCCCCCGTGCGCTACACAATTCTTCCTTGCGACGGATCGCGTCAGTGCGGAGGACTCGGTGAACACGCGGCGCCTTGAAGCGTCGTGGGGTTCGCCGGCCGGGTCACGACCAGGCTTCGCGCCTCTGTTGCAGGCCGTCGAGGACCAGGTCGAGCCCGATGTCGAACTCCGCGGCGTACGTGTAGCCGGGTTTCAGGGCGTGGAGGGTGATCATCTCGGTGAGGTGAGGGAACTCGTCGCCGGGCATCTGCTGCAGGATCGAGTCGGCCAGGTCGTCGATGCCGGTGGACGGTTCGAACGGGAGGCTCAGCTCCTGCAGGGTGAATCCGTAGATGTAGCTGTCGAGTACGGAGAACGCGTGCGCGGCGCCGGCGATGGTGAAGCCGCCCGCTCGTAGGCAGCCGATGACCGCGTCGTGGTGGCGCAGTGTCGCGGGGCCGGGGTTGCTGCGGGAGTCCATGAGGCCGATCGCCCACGGGTGGCGCATCAGCGCGTCGCGTGTCGATACGGCGCGGCGTCGTATCGCGGGCCGCCATGGGAGGTCCGTGGGCGGGAGTTCGATCTCGCCGAAGAGGATGTCGACCATGCCGTCGAGGATCGCTTCCTTGTTGCGGACGTGGTGGTAGAGCGACATGGCTTCGACGCCGAGCCGGTCGGCGATCTTGCGCATCGTGAGCGCGCCCGTGCCGGCCTCGTCCGCGAGTGCGAGCGCCGTTCGCAGGACCGTGTCCTTGCTGAGGGGTCGGCGGCGCGGTGCCGGCGTGCGGGCGGGCTCGGTGGCCACGGATTCCTCCTCGGGTGGGCTTGCAGGTTGACAACCTTACTTCGTAAGGCACACCCTTACGACGTAAGGGTGGGGCGAGGACGGGGAGGGCGAAGGTCATGGAGCCGATCAGCTCGGAGGAGTCCCGAAGAGCGGGCCCGCGCAAGAAGATGTGCGTCGTGGGCGCGTCCGGGAAGCTCGGGCGGTACATGGTGCGGCACGCGCTGGACCGGGGCTACGAAGTGGTGGGCGTGTGCCGGGAGCAGAGTGTCGGCAAGCTCGCCGAGTTCGAGGGGCGGATGACGGTGGTCCCCGGGGCGACCGACGACCGTGCGGCCGTCGCACGGGCGGTGGAGGGGTGCCAAGCCGTGCTCACGGTGCTGGCTCCATGGGGGATGAACCACTACTCCTCCGGCACGGCCCGGGCCGTGCTCGACGCGGCGCCCGCGGGGGCGCGCCTGGTGTTCTCCTGCGGCTGGCACATCACCCACGACGGAAAGGACGTCTACACGCGCAAGCTCAGGGCGTTCGTGGCCGTTTTCGGGCGATTGGCCAGGCTGGCCCGTGTGGCCGACCTGGACGACCAGGTGGAGGCCTGCCGGACGATCTTCGCCAGTGACACCGCTTGGACGGTCGTCCGCGGCAGCGACCTGGAGGAGGGCGAGAGCGAGGGCCTGCCGGTGTGGAGCCGGCACGTCGGTGACCCCGTCCTCGCGAGCAACCTGACCCGTCGCGTGGACTTCGCCCTCTTCATGGTCGCCGCGGTGGAGGACGACGCCCTCGTCCGGGAGGCCCCCGCCATCGTCGGTCGGCTGACCCCGTCGGCCCTCGCCCACGCCCGTACGCAGGGCGCGGCGTGATCCGCATCCGGTGAGGCTGTGGGGCGGTGCCCACCGCTGCGCTCGGGTCCTCGAGCGCGCCGATCTCGCCCCTCCGTGACGACGACCCCGGCCCGCTCC
>NZ_JBSGZJ010000076.1:0-21116 GCF_053610925.1 Streptomyces sp. NPDC054847
CAGAGGTGTACCTGCTGCACGCCCGCACCCGGGGCGAAGCGGTGAGCGGCTGGGCCTGGACGGCACTCGTCCTCTACTTGGGGTGGGCGGGATTCGCCTGCGGCGTCCGCGCCCTCCTGCAGCTCCGTCGTACCGGAGACGCGGGCTTCCGCGGCATCTCCGGCCGTCCGGGCGAAGCCTCCTGGTGGGTCGGCGTGCTTTTCGTGACCGCCCTGCTCGGTGGCACCGTCGCTCCCGTGGCCGCGCTCGCCGGACTGCCCACCGCCGCCGTCACCGCCGTGCAGTGGACTGGACTGGTAGTCACGCTGGCGGGGATGGCGGCCACCTTGGCCGCGCAGACGACTACGGGGGCCTCCTGGCGTGTGGGGGTGAATGCGGGCGAACGCACCATGCTGGTCACCGGTGGCCTGTTCGCGCACGTCCGCAATCCCGTCTTCACGGCCATGGCCGTCACCGCTCTCGGCCTGGTCCTGATGGTCCCGAGCTGGGTCTCCCTCCTTGCCTGGCCTGCCTGGTCGCCGCTGTCCAGCTCCAGGTCCGCGTCGTCGAGGAGCCCTACCTCAGGGCCGTGCACGGCCCTGAGGTACGCGGCCTACACCACCCGCACCGGACGCTTCTTCCCCAAAAGCGGCCGACTCACCGCCCAACCGGACTGGGGCAACTGACCGCCCGCACGCTCGGCAGGGTCCCGGCGTCGAGTGCCGTCGGGGCCTTCAGCCGTCTTTGTCCTCGGCGTCCTCGACAGCGTCGGGGTCTCGGAGGGGACGCAGGCCCCGGCCGGGACCGCTGTCCTTGATGTTGAACAGATAGCGGCCCCGGCCTCCACCCGCTCCATCCCCCGCCCCATCGTCGTGCCCATCGACTTCGCCGGCGGCGTGCGCAGCCGCTCCAGCTCCCGGAAAACCTCAGGCCTGCGGCGACCTTGACGACCCATCCGCCCTCGAATGGGCGGCCGAACGGATCGGCGAAGCCCTGCTGCGGCAGCCCGTGGACGACGACGCGGAGCAGGCCGCCCTCACCGCGTTCCGAAGCGCGCGCAATGCGGGCGATCGGACCCTGAGCACCCGGCGCCGCGACGACTGGCGCCCGAGGCCCCGGAAGCACCGCTGGGCGCGGACCGGAGCGGTCGCCCTCCTCACAAGCGCCCTGCTGGGCGGCATCGCCTTCGCCTCCATCGGCGTGGTGGATACGCGGCAGCACGACACTCCCAAGACCGGTACCAGCCCCAGCACTCCGCCGACGCACATGCCCCGGGAGCAGAGCTCCTCTTCCACTGGGCCCAGCACGGCACCGGTCACTCCCCCGCATGCCAGAACGGCCAAGCACGTCGAGGCGCACTGCCGCGCCTACGAGAAGGTGAAGAACCGTGGCCACGCTCTTGACGCAACGGCATGGCAGCGCCTCATCCGGGCCGCAGGCGGCGAGCAGCACGTGGCTGCCTACTGCGCCCAGCTGACGGGGGCAGCAGACAAGGCCACTTCGTCGCCGACGAAGGCGACCAAGACCGGGAAAGGTCACGGCACACCGGGCGCAAAAGGTAAGCCGTCAAAGGGGCCCTCCCAGCCAGTCCTAGGCAGCGTCCGGTCCGACTCGCGAGCCAAAGCCGCCGGTTCAGCGCGGGCCAGAGACCAGTGGAGACCCGGGCTATCCGGAGACCGTCGTTTTGCTCTTGGACCACGCAGCGGACATCGACGCGGTGATGCAGGGCAGGACAGCTCTCGAGTTGGCGGTCGCCGGCGGAAAGTGAGAGATGGCGCGCAGGCTACTCGGCCGCTGCGCAACACCGACGACGTATGCCCCGGCCATGGCCACAACGGCGAACGGCAGTCGCCCAGAGAGTTACGCGCGCGTCGTCAACGCCTTCCATCCCGCAAGGCGTGAGGAATGACGTCAGTCATCCACTTCAACGTGCTCGCCGTGCTCGGTGCCGCGGTCGCCGTTTGGGCCGCTCTCGCCGTACCGGCCGTGCCGCCGCTGCCCAAGCAGCGTCAGATTCCGCAACCGGGGCAGGACTGTGACCAGGATCAGCGGTAGAAAGGGCCCGATTGCAGCCAATGGGCCGGATCCTTGTCGCTCTTGGGAAAGGTCGGCCCGAAGGCATACGTCCGGACTTCCATCGGCTGGTCCAGCGGGGCTGTTCCTTGCCGGTGGGATCTATCGACGATGCTCCGCGTGTAGACGCACTTCAGCGTGGCCTGTTCGTCGGGGAAGTAGCAGGGTGCCTTGACCGCCGGGCAGATCCGCGCGTTCACGGACTCGATAGCGTTGGTCGCGCACCGGCCGACGTACAACTGAGCACAGGCATCACATGGCGTGGAGGGTCGCCTCCCCCGTCACCTCGATGCCCATCCGCTCGCCGGGGCGTACTGCAGCCTGGCCGGGGACGCGGACTGCGATGGCCCCGTCGATGCCGTCCACGGCGACGGTGACCATCGCATCGTGGCCGTAGAAGCGTACGTCGGTCACCATGCCACCGGCTTCGGCCGCGTCCGGGTCGACCAGACGAAGTTGCTCGGGGCGGAGCACCACCATGCCTTGGCGGAGCTCGCCGGTGGGTGCCGTGAGCGGGATGCTACCCAGGCCGGTTGTCACGCTGTTGTGGTCCGCGGTGCCGGTCACGAGTACCGCGTCGCCCACGAATGCGGCGACCCAGGGGTCGGCGGGCCGACGGTAGACCTCGTGCGGTGTGTCGCACTGGGCCACCCTGCCGCCGCGCACGACGGCGACGAGGTCGGCGGTGGAGAGTGCCTCCTGCTGGTCGTGGGTGACCAGCAGCGCCGTGGCACCGGTGGCCTGCAGGGCTGCGCGCACGTCGGCCCGCACGCCGGTGCGCAGGGCGCTGTCGAGGGCGTTGAACGGCTCGTCGAGCAGGACGAGCGCCGGCTCAGGAGCCAGCGCCCGGGCGAGGGCGACGCGCTGCTGTTGGCCGCCGGAGAGTTCGTGCGGCATGCGGTCGCCGTAGCCGGACAGGCCGACGAGTTCGAGCATTTCCTCGGTGCGGCGCCGCCGGGTGGCGCGGTCGGCGCCGGGGAGGCCGAAGGCGACGTTGCGCGCCACGCTGAGGTGCGGGAAGAGCGCGCCCTCTTGGGGGACGATGCCGATGCGGCGCTGCTCAGGGCGAAGGTGCACGCCGGGACCGCTGATCGTGCGTCCGCCGATGGTGAGAGTTCCGGAGTCGGAGCGCAGGAAGCCGGCGATGATGCGCAGCAGGGTGGTCTTGCCGCATCCGGAGGGGCCCAGCACGGCTGCCAGGGCGCCCCGGGGCACGGTGAGGTCGAGGCCGTCGAGGACCGGCGCACCGGGGCCGTACGCCTTGGTCAGGCCGGTGATGTTCAGGTCGGTCATGTGCGGTGCCTTCCGAGGAGGTAGGACGGGACGGCGGCCAGCAGGATCAAGGCGGCGGCGTAGGGGGCCGCGGCGGCGAACGATCCGGTGCCGGTCTCGGTCCAGAGGCGGGTGGCCAGAGTGTCCATGCCGGTGGGGCGCAGAAGGAGGGTCGCGGGAAGCTCCTTCATGCAGACCACGAAGGTGAGAGCAGCTCCGGCGGCTACGCCCGGGGCGGCCAGCGGCACCGTCACCTCGCGCAGCACCTTCAGGGGACTGCGCCCGAGCGAGCGGGCGACGTCTTCCAACACCGGGGGCGACTGGAGCACGGCGGCGCGCGTGCCGGCCACGGCAACGGGCAGGAACAGCACCGCGTACGCGCAGACGAGGAGCGGCAGTTCCTGGTAGACGGGCTCGGCGTAGCGGACGGCGAAGAAGACCAGGGACAGGGCGACGGTGATGCCGGGGAGGGCGTGGCCCGCGTAGGCGGAATGCTCCAGCAAGGTGGCAGTGCGACCGCGGTGGCGGGCCGCGATCACTCCGACCGGCAGTGCGAGGAGCGTCGTGAGCGCGGCGCCTGCGGCGGCGACGCCGAGTGTGGTGGCGGCGGTGTCGGCGAGCGCATCGGGTTCCCACGTCGCGGAGTTGCCGACAGCGAGCCAGTAGCCGCAGGTAGCCAGCGGTGTGAGGACGGCGGCACAGGTGACCACCACGCACCAGCCGACCGCGGGGAGTCGCCACCGACCGAGGGCCAGGGTTACGGCCGGGCGTGCGGTGCCGGTGCCGGTCCGGGCGTGGCCCGCACGGCCACGGGTACGCGCCTCCGCGGCGACGAGCGCGATCGTCATCACGACCAGGACGACGCTGAGAGCGGCGGCCGGGGTGCGGTCGAAACTGGCCCGGTAGGAGGTGTAAATACCGCGGGTGAAGGTGTCGTAGCGCATCAGGGACACGGCGCCGAAGTCGGAGAACACGTACAGCGCGACGAGTACGGCGCCGCCGGCGGCCGCGGGGCGCAACTGCGGCAGGGTGACGCGCAGGAAGGTCTTGAGCGGGCCGTTGCCGAGCGAGCGGGAGACCTCTTCCTGTGCCGGATCGGTGCCGCGCAGGGCGGCGGTGACGGGGAGGTAGACGTACGGGAAGCTCACCAGTATCAGGGCAACGGCTGCTCCCGCGAAGCCTGCGAGGGCGGGGAAGGCGGACAGCCAGGCGAACCCGGCGACGTAACTGGGCACTGCCAGCGGCAGGGTCACCAGCACCGACCAGGCCCGGGCGCCGGGCAGGGCGGTGCGGACGGTGAGCCAGGCGAGCGAGACGCCCAGAACCAGGCAGGCGGCGACGACTACGGCGGCCAGTCCCAGGCTGCGGCCGAGGAGTTGGGCGGTGCGTTCGTCGGCGATGACGTCCCAGGCAAAAGCCGGGCCGTGTTCCAGGGAGCGGATCGCGAGGTAGCCGAGGGGCAGGAGCGCGAAGACGGCGGCGACGCCCGCCGGGACGAGCAGAGCGGCCGGTGGACGTCCGGCACGCGACCGCCCGGCCGGCGGGGTGGCGCCGGTCGGGCGGGCGGCCGGATCCGTCTGCGCGACGGGATCCGCGGGATGCATACGGGTCACACCATCCCGACGTCCTGAAGCATCTTCAGGGTCTCCTGAAGCGATTCCAGCTTGCCGAGGTCGATCGTGGGCGAGTCGAGGGAGGCCAGCGGCGGCAGGCCCTTGACGGTGCTGGTCACGCCCGCGGCCAGCGGGTACTCCTTGGTGTCCTCTGCGAAGTACTTCTGTGCCTTCTCCGACAGCAGGAAGTCGACGGCCTTCTGTGCGGCCGGGGCTTGGTCGCTTCCCTTGACGATGCCGACGCCGGCGGTGTTGACGAGGGCACCGGGATCTCCGCCGGGCAGGAAGTGAATCTTCGCCTTGACCTTGTTCTCGCCTTCCTCGGCGACCCGCTCGTACCAGTAGTAGTGGTTGATCAGACCGAGCGAGACCTCGCCCTCGCCGACCGCATCGAGGACCTTGAGGTTGTTTTCGTAGACCTTGGGCTCGTTGGCCTTCAGACCCTTGAGCCAGGCGCGGGTGGCGTCGTCGCCCTCCAGAACTCGCATGCCGGTGACGAATGCCTGGAAGGAGGCGTTGGTCGGGACGTAGCCGATCTTGCCCTTCCACTCCGGCTTGACCAGGTCGTGGACGGTGTCCGGGGCCTTGGCGACCTGGCCGGGATGGTAGGCGAGGACGCGGACCCGTCCGGAGGTGCCCACCCAGTCGCCCGCGCTGCCGCGGAATGCCGGGTCGACCTTGTCGAGCGACGCCTGGGGCAGCTTCTGCAGCAGGCCCTTGGTGGACAGGGCACCGAGTGCGCCCGCGTCCTGGGAGAAGAAGAGGCCGGCGTTGGTCTTGGCGCCCTCTTCCTGGATCTGGGCCGCGAGTTCGGCGCTCTCGCCGTACCGGACGGCGACCGTGGTACCGACGGCCTTCTCCAACTCGTCGAGGAGCGGCTTGACCAGCTTCTCGTTGCGGCCCGAGTAGATCACGAGCCCTGCGTCGTCCTCGTCGACGCCGCAGCCGGCGAGGGCGGGGAGAAGGAGTGCCGCCGCGATGAGCGCGGTCAAGCGTCGGGCCAAGGGGCGTGGCATGGGGAGCCTTCCTGCAACAGCAGCAGAGAACGAGAACGCCCCAATAAGTAAGGTAAGGCTTACTAAAGGTCAAGGGTGATACACACAACAATTCGGCTCCGCCGACGCATCGGCGGAGCCGACCCTACCGCTTGCTTTCCTGTGGATCTTCCATGAGTCACCTGTGACTTTTCTGTGACTATCCGGCCAGGTAAGGCTTTCCTAAGATGCGCCCGTGACAGTCCTTCCCGACCTGCTTTCAGGCAGCAAGTCCGTCCCGTTCGTCCTCGGCCTCGCCGCCCACGGCGAGGCGACGGCGGTCATCACGGCCGACGGCCGGATCAGTTACGCCCAACTCGCCGACCGGGTGGCCGTGATGGCCCGACGCCTCGGCAGCCGACGCCGTCTGGTCATGCTTGTCGGCGCGAACGCCCTCGACGCCCTCGTCATCCACCTCGCCGCCCTCGCGGCCGGGCACCCCCTCCTCCTGGCGCCGGGCGGCCACGACGAAGCCGTCAAGTCCCTGATCGACGCGTACGACCCGGACGTCGTGGCCCACCCCGAGGGCAGCGCATGGGTGCTCGACGAGCGTCGCCCGGCTTCGGTCCACGACCTGCACACCGACCTCGCACTACTCCTGAGCACCTCGGGTTCGACCGGATCCTCGAAGCTCGTGCGACTGTCCCACGAGAACCTCCAGGCCAACGCCGAGTCCATCGCCGACTACCTCGGAATTCGCGACACCGACCGCGCCGCGACCACCCTGCCCCTGCACTACTGCTACGGCCTGTCCGTCGTACACAGCCATCTCCTGCGCGGCGCCGGGCTGATCCTTACCGACCTGTCGGTCGCCGACACCTGCTTCTGGGAGCTGTTCCGGACCCACCGCGGCACGACTCTCGCCGGGGTCCCGTACACCTTCGACCTCCTCGACCGGGTCGGCTTCGCATCGATGGAACTCCCCCACCTGCGCTACATCACCCAGGCCGGCGGACGACTCACCCCCGACCGGGTCAAGCGCTACGCCGCGATGGGCCGCTCCGCCGGCTGGGAGCTTTTCGTGATGTACGGCCAGACCGAGGCGACCGCCCGCATGGCCTACCTGCCCCCGCACCTCGCCGAAACCCACCCCGCGGCGGCCGGCATCCCCATCCCCGGCGGCTCCTTCCGGCTCCGGCCGCTACCCGACCAACCCGAGGAGAACACCGGCGAGCTGGTCTACACCGGCCCCAACGTCATGCTCGGCTACGCGCACACACCGGAGGACCTCCGGCTGGGCCGGACCGTGCACGAGCTCCACACCGGCGACACCGCGCGCCGCACCACCGAAGGGCTCTACGAAATCACCGGCAGACTCAGCCGGTTCACCAAGATCCTCGGACTGCGCATCGACCCCCAACAGATCGAGGCGATGCTCGCACGCGATGGCGTCACCGCCCTGTGCACCGGTGACGACGAAGCGCTGTCCGTGGCCGCCGTCGGAACCGACACCTCCACGGCCCGCCGGATTCGCACGCTCGTCGCCGACGAATGCGGCCTGCCGGCCCGTGCGGTCCACGTACACATCGTGGCGGACCTCCCCCGCCTGCCCACGGGCAAGCCCGACTACCGAGCCGTGCGTGCACTGAGCCACCCGGCCGCCGCAGCCCGTACGGAAGGCACCCTTCCCCGGGGTGACCGCCCTGAGGATCTGTGCCGGCTCTACGCCGAGGTGCTCGACCGGACGGATGTGACGGCAAACTGTTCCTTCGTCAGTCTGGGCGGGGACTCGCTCTCGTACGTCGAGATGTCCCTCCACCTCGAAGAGCGGCTCGGCCACCTGCCGGACCACTGGCACACGACGCGGATCAAGGACCTCCGGGCGTCCGGGCCGTCGGACCGCCCGTCTCGCACGCGAAGGCTGGAGACCAGCGTCGCCCTCCGTGCCCTGGCGATCTTCTGCATCGTCGGTTCGCACATCCACGTGTTCGGCGTCAAAGGCGGAGCACACGTCCTGCTCGCGGTCGCCGGATACAACTTCGCCCGCTTCCACCTCACCACCGCAGACCGGCGCGTTCGCGTACGGCGGATCTGGACCAGCATCACCCGCGTCGCGTTGCCCAGCATGACCTGGATCGGCTTCGTCCTTCTCCTCAACGACGACTACACACTCGCCAATCTCTTCCTGCTCGACAGTGTCTTCGGGCCCGAGGACCTCAAGACCGGCATGCACTTCTGGTTCATCGAGGCCCTGGTCTACATCCTGATCGCGGTGGTCGCCCTGATCTGCCTCCCCGTCGCCGACCGGGTGGAGCGCCGCTTCCCCTATGCCCTGCCGATGAGCCTCGCGGCCCTGGGGCTCCTCACTCGATACGACCTCGTCGGCCTGCCCCATCGCACCGAGATGCCCGACGCGGTCACCGTGTTCTGGCTGTTCGCGCTCGGTTGGGCAGCGGCGAAGGCCGACAACGTACGCCGCCGACTGTTGGTCACCGCCGCGGCACTGGCCACCGTGCCGGGCTTCTTCCCCGGCGACCCCGGCCGGGAAGCAATCATCCTGGCCGGCTTCCTGCTTCTGGTGTGGGTGCCGACCCTGCCCAGCCGGGAGCGCCTCAACCAGCTGGCAGGACTCCTGGCGACCAGCTCGCTGTACATCTACCTGACCCACTGGCAGATCTTTCCGCTGATCGACGGTTTCTCGCGGCACCTGGCCTTCCTCGCCGCGCTCCTCTTCGGCATCGTCTACGCCATCGGCGTGAGCCGACTGATGAAGGTGCTGCACGCCCTGCGTCACGGCGGGCGTGTCCGGCGTGTGCAGTGAATCGAGCATGCTGTTACTGCGGGGTATGGCGCGATCGATGTACGGCCGGTGAGCGTTCCAGTCGGCCCGGATGAGCACCTCAGGGCGGTATGCAGGGCTGCGGGGCGAGGCGGCCGGGCAGCGGGGGCAGCTTGGCCGTCGGCTGTCTTCCGTTGCGGTCGCCGCTACGGTCCCTTTCCGGGGAGGCGGCTGGGCGGTTCGCTGCTGCCCTTCCCGGCGGGCGCTGGGAATATGCTGCGGCCGATGACGGCCACGGCCTGCTCCGTGTGCCCCTTCAGCCACTGCTGAGGTGTTGCCGGCAACCTTGTGCGATCACGGCCGTGACCGTGAGCCATGTCGGGTTGCTTTCTCAGGGGCGTTCCTCCGTGAAGCCCTCCACGCCGTAGCCGCCCAGCATCTCCAGTGTCTTCTGCTTGATCAACCCCGACATGTGCGGGAGGGCGTTGTACACGACCTGCTCCGACTCGAGGAGCTGTTCGAGGACTTGGAAGTACACGGCTCCGCTGGTGTAGTGGCCGGCGAGGGGGTGCACCTGTGCGCAGAAGGTTGAAGCACCTTTTGACCAATTCGCCATCAGGGTCGCTCTTACGCAGTTCGGGCAGCAGGACGCCCTGTGAGAGCACTTCCAGCAGGTGATCGTAGAGATCAAGTCGAGTGTCCTCGACCGGGATGCGCCCGCCTGGTGCCAGGCCGTACATCTCCTCGATCAGCGGGCGCGTCTCGGGTATGGCCTCCGCCAGGCGGCTCAGCACGGCATCGAGCTCCATAGAGTCCCTCCAAACGGTCCTGCAGACCTCAGAGGGCCGCTTTGTCGGCAGCTTCGCACGCCCTGGGCCAGTTCGTCGGCGATGGCTGCCGCGACGCGGGCAATGCCGACCGGAGGCATGCGGGCCGCGATCGGCCGATCACGGCTGCTACCAGCGGGAGTTGACGAGAATCTGCGGCCCTCGGTCATGCGCGCGCTGTGACGCTCGGCCTTTCAGCGTCGGTTGGGCACGCTGGAGCTGGACGCACGCCCCAGCGGCAACAGGATGACCTTGAAGCGTGAGCGAGCCGGGGCTCATTCAGGTCGAGTGAGTCGCAGGCGTGACGACCGGACGGACAGCTGGTCAAGGACTGCTGGCGCCACGCCGGTTGTGCGTTGTCAGGAGAGGGCCACGGCGACCAGGGCGACGGTGGAGCCGGCGAAGACCACCGTGTTGCGGAGGTAGGTCTGAGCGCGCACCCAGCGGGGAAAGGCGTCCTCGGCTGCCCGGAGGAAGGGGGCGACTTCGACACGGGCCAGCTCCGGGTCGCCCTTGCGGCGGAATGCCGCCTCCACGGACTGCACCGCGGTGAGGTTGCTGTAGACGATTACGGCGTTCATCACCACCAGGGAGGAGAAAATCCAGGTCAGCAGCTGGGCCTGGTCAGCGCCGGCGAAGTTCAGGGTGGCGATGACGGTCATCACAGCTGCGACGGCCGCCGGAGCCGCGGTCTCGTGGCCGCCGGCGTCGAACCGGAGCTTCTTCTCCTCCAGCACCTCCGGGCGAACGTCCTGGCGGCGGAGCTCGGTCACCGCGGCGGCCTTGGCGGCGGGGCCGAAGCGGTGGCGGACCAGCGGGATGCTGAGGAACGCGGCAGCGACCGACAACTGCATGACGGCGGCGAGGGTGTTCACGGGAGCCTCCTTCGACTTGCACATAGTTCACTACGACGAAGTGACGGTAGACCGCGTGCTCCTCAGAGGCTGTGGGTCAGAGGCTGCGGGCGTTCAGAGGCTGCGGGCGACGATGTCGCCCTGGGAGGTGGTGGCTCGGATGTCGAGATCGGCGGTGCCGTCGTTCTTGAGGGCGTTGCTGATCCGGCCGTAGGAGGTGCCGGCGTCCAGGGCGGCCGAGACACCGGCGGCGGCGGTGACCGAAATGTCGCCGGACTGGGTGCTCAGGACGACGGTGCCGCGCATCGCCTCGGCGATCCGGATGTCGCCCCTCGTGGTGCTGATCCCTGCGGAGCCGCCCAGCCGGCCGACCTCGACGTCGCCGTCGATTGCGGTGAGGCGGACGCTCGCGGCCTCATCGATCTTGATCTGGCGGTAGGCGCCCTCGAAAGCGACGTCGCCGAGCCGGCCGACGCCGCGGAGCTCGGCGCCGGCGGTCTTGGCCTCGACGTGGGAGCCGGCGGGCAGTTGGACGGTCACCTCCAGGGATCCGGAGGGGCCGAAGAGCTCGTTCTTGGGCTCGAGGGTGTGAATCCGCAGGACACCGTCGGCGTAGGCGACCGTGGTCTGCTCCGCCGCCTTCACGTCGCGGCCCTTGGAGGGGTTGGCGGGCAGGACCTCGACGATGGTGTCGGCGCGGTCGGCGGCGATGAACTGGATCCGCCCGGCGGGGATGTCGAGGACGGCGGAGACCGGGGCGGGGGTGTCGAACTTCTGCATCGTGCTCTCCTTGCACTCGTTGTTTCCGATGCCAGAAAGCTACGTTGCATTCACGGCCCCGGCAGCAGATTCGTTGCATATGCAAGCCATTCACGCAGGTGAGAGCCGATTAATCGTTGCAACGGTTCTGAACGTAACGCAACGTCAGCCAGTCGATCGTTGCAATGGGATGGGGGTGAACGCTATGCCCAATGTGCGCACCGCGGAAGCCGGGCGCGTGAGCAGCTGGGAGCAGCATCCCCGGCTCAGGCGCAGGGCCGGGCACGGGTCCCTCGGGTCGTCCCGCCGATCATCAGCGGTCCGGGCGAGGCCAGTCGCTTGTCAGACCCGCCGTCCAGGGGCCGCCTTCGATCCCCCAGCGTGTACGTCCTCACCCGCCGATCGGCCCTCCCTGGGGGCTCAGATTCACCGCCACCGCGCTGACAGTGCTGCAGCTCTACTGGGCCGGCTGGTGGTCGATGACGGTTTCCTCGCAGGGGCCGTCAGCGAAGGTCTTGAGCGCATCGAGCTCGGCCTTGTCGACGGCCAGGCCCCGGCGGAGCTTGGTGCTGATCCACTCGCCGATGTAGCGGCAGTACTGCTCGGACGCGGGCGGGAGCCGGGTCCTGGTCTGCCTTGGACCGGTTGGTGCGGGCCGTGACGGCGACCAAGGAAGTAGCGGCAGCCTGGTCGTTGGCCTACGCCTCGCGCTTCGCTGCGGTCCAGGCGAAGGCTCCCAGAGTGGTTCTGCGCGCGGAGGTGGGCACTGGCTGCTCGGCGAACAGGACCGACAGGCACAAGAACTGGAGATACTCGCCCCGTACCTCGCTACCCTTTACTTTACGGACACAGAATGCAGCGCCCTCAGCCGAGGAGCACGACGAGCAGTACAAAAGCAGGTTGTCCCCACAGGAAATGATGCGCACCATGAGATACACCGTCTCCATCGAGATCGCCCTGCCGCGGGAGAAGGTGGTCCAGCTGCTCGCCGACCCGGCACACATGCCGAAATGGCTGCGGGGCCTGGTGCTGCACGAGCCGCTGAGTGGGGAGCACGGGCAGCTCGGCACCAAGTCGCGGGTCGTGATGCAGATGGGCCAGCGGAAGATCGAGTGCACCGAGACCATCACACGCCGGGAACCGGCAGATCTGCGCCAGATCCCGAAAACGAGCGTCGTTCACTTCGACCGCGAGATCGTCGGCGAGGGCATGTGGAGCGCCGTGCGCGACCGGCTGACCGAAGCCAGCACGGAAACGACGCTCTGGGAGAGCGAGAACGAATACCGGTTCAGCGGCTTTCTGATGAAGCTGGTGGGACTTCTGATGCCCGGCGCCTTCCGGAAGCAGTCGCAACAGCACATGCAGGACTTCAAGGCGTTCGCCGAGCAGGGAAGGGACGTCCGCGAGGCGACGGACTGATCTGCCGTAACCGCTCAGGCGTCTGACGGCGTGGCATGTTGATCTTCCCTTCGTTCGTAGATGACCGCTGGGGCAAGCTCCACCGGCGCTGTCTGGAGATGACCGTTGCCGAAGGTGGCGAGGCCGGCGCTGCGGCGCGCGAAACGCTCCACACCATCCAGGCATCCGGCCGGAGTGGCTGGCGATCCGGGCCGCGCTCACCCGGCCGGGCCGGCCGCTGTAGCTCAGCCTGCCTCGGGGCCGCGAGCCCCCAAGGGAACGCCCAGAGCTGGTTCAGCGGTGGCTGTCTCCGGGCGCAAGCAGACTCGTCACCTCGGCGATCCCCTCGGCGGACGGCTTGAAGTTCCGCCTTCCGATGGCTTCGAACAGCGGCAGCACCACTTGGGCGGGCGCGGCGCCCGGGAGCGGAACGGCCGCGGCGGCAGCCGCCTGAGGTGCGGCCGTGCCCCGGCCTGAGCGGGCAGGGCAGCAGGAAGCAGGCCCATCGTGCCCACCCGCTTCTCTCATCAGGGCCGGAACGGGGAAGCCGCCACCAGGACGGCGGACCATCTGACCGGCCACGCGACGGGGGCGCTGCGATGCTGCAGCAGGTGCTCGCTCTGCTTCCACCTCCTCAGTTGTGACCTTGGCCGGCTCCGATTGCTTGGGGAATGGCGGCGGGCGCCCCCCTGATCCGGCCGATGATGCTGCATGTATCCGGCATCAGTCGGTCAGGCGGTCGCCGCTTGTCTGGTGTCCGCGGGATGGGCTGTTCGGGTCGCGAGGCCGCGGTGGTAACGGCGCAGGAGGAGGAGGGCGGTGGCGGCGAGGCCGGTGAGGAGGCCGAGCCAGACGCCGGTGCTGTCGAGGCCGGTGAAGTGGCCGAGGAGCCAGGTGGCGGGGAGGCCGATCAGCCAGTAGCCGACGAGGGTGACGTGGAAGCCGCCCTTGGTGTCGTCCAGGCCGCGCAGCAGCCCGACGCCGATGTTCTGGGTGCAGTCGAAGAACTGCAGGACGGCGGCGATGAGGAGTAGGTCGGTGGCGATCGCGAGGGCCTGTGTCTCGTCCGGGGAGAGGAAGGGGCGCAGGACGAGCTCGGGGGCGAGGAGGTAGACAGCGCCGACGAGGGCCATGACCGCGGCGGCGCAGGCCAGTGCGGTGTTCTTCAGGCGGCGTGCGGCGTCGATGCGGCCGAGGGCGAGTTCCCGGCTGACATTGATGGACGCGGCGTGGGAGAGGCCGACGGCGATCTGGAAAACGAGGTAGACGAGCTGGTTGACGGCTGTGTGGGCGGCGAGGGCGGCGCTGCCGAAGGTGCCGACGATGAGGGCGACGACGAAGAAGAAGCCGGCCTCGGAGCCGTAGGTGGCCGCGATCGGGGTGCCCAGGCCGGTGAGACGGCGGAGCGTGGCCGGGCGGGTCTTCCAGACGCGGATGTCGAGGAGGGGGGCGAGGGTGGTGTCCCGGGCCGTGAAGGAGTAGAGGGCCAGGCAGGTCAGGAGGTACACCAGGGACGTGGAGACACCGATGCCGGGCAGGCCCAGCTTGGGCAGGATCCAGGTGCCGTGGATGAGGCCCCAGTTGAGGGCGGCGTTGACGGCGATGGACGCGATGGTGATCTGGAGCAGGGCCTGGGGGCGGCGCATGCCGACGGTGAACTGCCGGAAGGCCTGGAACCAGAGGCAGGGGATCAGGCCCGGCGCCATGGCGTAGAGGACGGGGGTGGCCGCGTCGACCACGGTGGCGTCCTGGCCGAGCCAGGCGACGGCGTGGCCGATGGCGATCATCAGGACGGCGCCGGCGAGGCCGGCGAGGGTGGCGAGGGCGAGGGCGGCGCGGACCAGGTCGCGTACGTCCTCGTCGGCCTCGGCGCGTGCCGCATCCGTGTCGGCCGCTTCGGCGCGGGCGGCCGCGGCGGCCACCTGGTTGCCGACGGCGGTGACCATGCCGACGCCCATGGTGCGGAGCTGGTTGAAGATGACCATGGCGAGGCCGCCGGCCGCGAGCGCCTCGGCGCCCATGAGGCCCATCATCACCGTGTCGGTGGTGGTGAGGGCGACTTGGGCGAACTGGGTGAGGGCGAGCGGTACGGCCAGGGTGGCGAGGGCCCGGCTGTCGGTCAGCAGGGTGCGTATGGGTGTCGGCATCGGTGTCAGTTCCCGCGGAGCTTGGTGAGCAGTTCGTCGATCTCGCGCTCGACCGTGGGGTCGATGAGGTCGCGAGCGTTCATCCAGTCGTCGTTGAAGACGGTGTCCATGTACTTCTCGCCGCCGTCGTTGACGAGAGCGACCATAGTGGTCTCCGGGGGGAGGGTCGCCATGCGGGTCAGTGCCTCGTACACGACGCCGCCGGCCGAGCCGCCGATGAGGAGGCCGGTCTTACGGGCGACGACGCGGGCGGTGGCGAAGGCTTCGATGTCGCCGACCTTGACGCCCTCGTCGATGAGGTCGAAGTCGACCAGGGCGCCGATGGTGGCGCCTTCGGGGGTGCCGGTGCCGGACTGGTAGTAGTCGTGGGCGGGGCCGCCGAAGGCGATGGAGCCCTTGGGTTCGACGCCGACGATGCGGACGTCGGGGACGGTGCGGCGCAGTTCGAGGCCGGTGCCGCACAGGCCGCCGCCGGTTCCTACGGCGCCGATGAGGATGTCGATGCGGCCGTCGAGGGCGGCGTCCAGTTCGCGTCCGACGGCGTAGTAGCCGACGGCGTTGGCCGGGTTGTTGTGCTGCTCGGTGAAGATGGCGTTGTCGTCCTCGTCGGCCATCTTCTCGGCGAGGTCCTCACGGGCGGCGGTGGCGAGTTCCTCGGTGCCGTCGTCGACGACGTAGACGAGTTCGGTGCCCATGGACTTCATGCCGCGCAGTTTGTCGGCGGCGGCGTGGTTGTCGACGACGGCGGTGAAGGTGTAGCCGCGTTCGGCGGCGATCACGGCGAGGCCGAGGCCGGTGTTGCCAGAGGTCGACTCGATGATGCGGCCGCCCGGGCGGAGTTCGCCGGCCTCCTCGGCGGCGTCGATCATGGCGCGGGCCATGCGGATCTTCGCGGTGCCGGTGGGGTTGAACTGTTCCAGCTTGAGCAGGAGGCGGCTGCCGTTCTCGGTGTGGCACAGCTCGAAGAGGGGGGTGCAGCCGATGAGGTCGGAGACGCGGCTGACGACGGCGGGGCGCGTCAGGGCCTTGTGCGACGGGGACATGAGGGGCTCCAGGGGTGAGGGCGAGGTCAGGCAGGCGGGCGGCGGTCGAGACGCCAGCGGGTGCGTCCGTCTGTCTGGTCGACGACGACCTTCGGGGGGAGGGGAAGGTCGTGGAAGGGCGACTCGTTGGAATCCATCTGGTATCCGGCGGTGTTGGGGTAGGCGAGCAGGTCGCCTGGGCGGGGCCGTACAGGGAAGGCCACCTTGCGCCAGGTGAGCATGTCCGACTCCAGGCAGGTCGCCCCGCCGACACAGGCGCGCACCGGTTCGCCGGCCGGTTCCCGCGTGCTGAGCAGCATCGGATCGGGCAGGTACTCGCTGTTGAACCACTGCTCGGACAGGCTCAGGCTGGTGCCGTCCACGGTGAGGATCGCGTAGCCGTTCCGTTCCTTGACGCCCTGGACGCGGAAGATCGTGCAGCCGGCCCGGTCAAGCAGGGCGCGGCCGGGTTCCATCAGGAGCATGACCCCCGCCTCGCGGAGCCGGTCCGCGAGCGGGGCGCCACTGCCGGACGGCCGGGTGGCGAGGACCGCCCGCAGCGCGTCGGCGCCGGCGACGGGCGAGTGGTACGGGTAGAAGTCGGCCTCCGTGAAGGACTTGCCGGCGTGGTAGTCGCCGGGGCCCTGTGCCATGAGGAAGCGTTCCCAGTCGCCGGCTGACGCGTAGTCGACGGCGAAGCCGCCGCCGATGCTGACCCGGTCGGCCTGCAGGCCCATGACCCGCGCCTTGAGGCACAGGTCGACGAGTTCGCCGGCGAGGTCGGCGCGGGGCTGGGTGGCGTAGCCGGACAGGTGGAAGGAGAAGCCTTCCATCCGTACGGAGTCGGCGGCGTCCGCGCACCGCTCCAGCGCCGTGGCCAGCTCGGCGTCGTCCAGGCCGAAGCGGCTGTGCGGCTGCGCCGGGGGGAGGCGGCGCAGCAGCAGGCGGGCCGGGCGGGTGATCGTGGTCAGCGAGATGACCCAGTCCAGTTCGTCGAGGGCGTCGACGGCGATCAGGCAGCCCTGCAGGACGGCGACCCGCAGCAGGTCGTCGGCCTTCGCGGGGCCGGTTACCACGATGCTCTCGCCGCGCACGCCCTGTCCGAGCGCCTCGCGCAGCTCGCCGAGGGAGGCCACGTCGACACCCGTGCCGTTCACGGCACACTGCTCGATCCACGCCGCCGCCTTGTTGGCCTTCTTGGCGTAGTACACGCGGCCGTCGACGCCCGCCTCGTCGAGGGCGGTGCGGAAGGCGGTGACGTTGGCGTCGAAGCGTTCGGGCAGAAGCAGATGGAACGGCCCGCCGAAGGCGTACGCCAGATCGTGCGGCAGTTCGCCGGCCAGGATCGCGTCGAGCTTCGGATCGGGGTGGGCCGGCAGGCTCGGCGGGGGCGTCACTGCCACAGCGGTACCCGCGTTCCGGCGCCCTGGGCGAGGGCTAGCTGCGCGAAGCGGTGTCCGAGCGCGATGTCGGTGACGACGAGCCCGCTGTTGTACGCGAAGATGCTCTGGCCGGCATCGGTGCGCCCGGACGCACGGCCGGCGAGCACCTCGGGGAACTCGGCGTCAACATCGCGCAGTTCGCCGTTCGCGTCGGCCATGTCGGTGCCGGTGACCTTCATCTGCGCGGCGCTGGTGGCGATGACCCGGTCGGCGCGGTGGAGCGTGGAGGGCCCGATGCCGTGACCGACGAGGATGCATAGGGCGGCGGGCTTGAGCCAGCGGGCCTCGACCTCGGCGGGGGTGTTGGGGCCGGCGGTGGCGACGACCACGTCGGCCGCGCCGGCGGCGGCGCGCAGGTCGTCGACGATCTCGACCTGGCGGTCGGGCAACTGAGCGTGGAACTGCTCGCGTACGGCGCGTATGCCGTCGCGGTGGGTGCCGTAGACCATCAGCCGGTCCAGCTGCGGCATGGTGGTCAGCAGGAACGGCAGAGCGAGCCGGCCCTGGGTACCCGTGCCGATGACAAGCGCGGTACGGCTGCCGGGTGCGGCGAGTTCGCGGGCGAGGAGGGCGGAGACCGCAGGGGTGCGCAGGGCGCCGATGCGGCCGCAGTCCATCATGGCGACGGGCAGGCCGGTCACGTCGTCGTAGATCGTGAGCGCGGTGTAGTAGTGCTGCTTGTCGCGCTCCTCGTGCAGACCATGCTTGTACGAGGTCTTGATGGCGACGACGTTGCGTACGCCGTCGCGGCCGAGCATCGCGTACGAGACGGAATGGCCGTCGGCCGGCTTCACTGTCAGCTTGCGGGGGTTGTCCGACTGGCCGTCGGCCAGGGTGCGGTAGGCCTGCTCGACGACGTCGACGACGTCGGTCAACGTGATGTCGATGCCGGCGATGTCGCTGGTGCTGAGCACGCACAGGCTCTTGTCGTCGGAGAGTTCGGCGGCTTCGGTGAGTGCGGTGTGGGCGGTCATGGGGTTCCCCCTTCGTCCGGTGGTGGGAAGGCGCGGGCGGATTACGCGTAGGCCTGGATCGCGGCTTGGCCGTAGCCGTGCTCGTGCGCCTCGGCGGCGGGCCGGGTGCGGCGGCCGGCCACCCGCACGGAGGCCCGCTTCAGCCAGCGGTCGGTACCGTCGTAACGAGCCTGGAAGGGCACGCGGCCGTGCACGACGAGGTCGTTGTCGACGACGAGGACGTCACCGGGCTCGAGGTTGACGGCCACGGACACGCGGGCGAGTTCGTCCTCCAGCCGACCGTAGGCGGCGCGGTGTTCGGGAGTGGCGTCGTCGAGCGGCGTGTAGGCGGGGTCGAAGCGGAGGGTGAGGCCGTCCCCGGAGTCCCACACGGTGGGCACCTTCGGCGGCAGGCCGTCGAAGCCCTGCGCCTCGGCGTAGGCGTCGTCGGGCAGGATCGGCAGCTCCGGGCGGGCCAGCAGCGCCACGTCCTCCTCGGCGAGCCGGGCCTTGCGGATGCTGGCCGCGGTGGTGGCGATCCGGTCGTGGTTGCGCATGCAGCCGAGCATCAGCAGGTGGGCGCGGCCGGGGTGGAAGGCGTCCTCGGTGTGGGGGCTGAGCAGGACGGCGCTGCTGGCGCCGGTCTGCTCCTGCTCGTGGCCGGGGCTGGGGACGATGTTGTGGACGAACCGGCCGTCCTGCTGGCCGGCCCAGGCGATGGGATTCCCCATCACTGTGGAGAGCAGCAGCAGTATTACGTCCCACACCGCACCGCTCTCGCCTGCGGTGGCCCAGCTCAGCGGCGTGGGGCCGATCTCGGCGTCGTCGACGGGCAGGCCGCGCAGCACGAACAGGCCGTCTGCTGTGTCGACCGGGCGGCAGTGGTGACGAATTGTTTCGCTCAGGTCGGCCGCCGTTTCGGCGACGCGCTCCAGCAGCTCCGGTCGGGTGGCGGAGCTGCCGCACTCGTCGAGGATCTTCTGCGCCGCTTGGGTCAGTTCGTCGATCGTGGCGGCATCGAGCGGACGGACAGGGGCGGGTGCAGGCGCCGGAGTCATGGCTGAGGTGTTCCATTTCCGTTGCGAGGCGTGCGGGAGGGAACCGGGTGCGAGGCCGGAAGAAGGCATGCCAGACAAGGCCCCCCGGACGAAGCGGGGCCCTGGGTGACGTGGCCGCGTCAGTGGCCGAACGGAACGTAGCAGCGCGCATCAGGTAAGGCAAGCCTTACCTTGGGGTACCAAGTCGGCTTCGCCGGACGGTAGTTCACCGTTAAAGCGCCTGGTCAAGACCAATGCGAAGAGCGTTTCGGACATTGCGAACAGTAAGCGACTCGCCCCTTGCCACGGGTGCAACTCTTAGGGTGGGCACACCTAAGTAGAAAATGATTGTCAGGCCGAACGAGCAAGGACAGACGCGTGGAACTGAATCGACGGCAACTGCTGTGGGCCGGTGGCGGCATCGGCGCGGCGGCCCTGCTGGCCGCCTGCGGAGCCGACAGCGACACGTCGTCCCCCGACGCCGCCAAGAACAGCACTGCCAAGCCGAAGGCCGGCGGCACGCTGCGCGTCGGCGCGCTCGGCCGGGCGAACGCCATCACCCGTGATCCGCACGGCAGTCAGGCCAACGAGAGCGACTACCTCATCCTCTCCCTCGTCTACGACACGCTCACGATCCCCGGCGCCAAGCCGAACACCCTCCCCCGCCTCGCGGCCACCTGGACGTCCTCGGACGACATGAAGACCTGGCGCTTCACCCTCGCCAAGGGCGCCAAGTTCCACGACGGCACCCCCGTCACCGCCGAGGACGTCGTCTTCTCGCTCCGCCGGCTGCGCGGCACCCCCTCCGGCGCCTCCCGCCTGCCCGGAATCCAGGCCAAAAACATCAAGGCCGAGGGCACGGACACCGTCGTCCTCGTCTCCGACTACGCCAACGCCGAACTCCCGCTGCTCATGCGCCTGACCACGTTCGTCGTCAAGAACGGCACGACGGACAAGGAGATCGAGAAGGCGCCCGGCACCGGCCCGTTCAAGCTGGAGTGGTTCCGCGGCGGCAACGCCCGCCTCGTCCGAAACGACGACTGGTACGGCGGCAAGGTCCTCCTCGACGCCATCGAGGTCAAGATCTTCGAGTCCCCCCAGGCCCTGGCCAACGCCCTGCTCGCCGGGCAGATCGACGTCGCCTCCAACGTCGGCGCCGTCGCCGCCCGCACCGCCGAGAAGCGCAAGGACGTCCAAGTCGTCCGCCGCCCCAACGACATGGCGATGCCCATCGTCATGCGCACGGCCGCCGGTTCGCCCTTCGCCGACCCGAAGGTCCGCGAGGCGCTGCGTCTGGCCGTCGACCGGGAGGCCATGGTCAAGCAAGTGCTGTCCGGGTACGGCTCGGTCGCCAACGACATCCTCGGCACGGGCGACCCCGGCTACGCCAAGGACCTCCCGCAGCGCACCCGCGACCTGGCCAAGGCCAAGTCGCTGCTCAAGGAAGCCGGCTTCGACCTGTCGAAGACGTACGAGCTCCTGACGACCGAGGACATCCCCGGCCTCGCCGAGACGGCCACGCTCTTCGCCACCCAGGTTCGCGAGGCCGACGTCAAGATCAAGGTGGTCAAGCAGGAGTCGGGCACCTTCTGGGACAAGACCTGGCTCAAGGGCGACCTCTACACCACCTACTGGGGCACCAACGACTCCGTCGTCTTCTACGCCAGCAAGGTCCTGGTCTCCGAGAGCGGCCAGAACGAGACCGGTTGGGAGAACCCCGCCTTCGACACCGCCTACCGCAAGGCCATGGCCACCAAGGACCCCGCGGCCCGCGCCAAGCTGCTGCACGAGGTGCAGAAGCTCCAGTACGACGCCTCCGGCTACCTGCTGTGGGGCATGGCCGACGGCATCGACCTCGCCACCGTCGCCGTGCAGGGCCTGCCCACGCTCCCCGGCTACGGCCGGGTCCAGCTCGAGCGGGCATGGCTGAACCGCTGACGGACACCGCCGGGCAGCCGGGTGCCGGGACGGCCGGAGGGAAGACCTC
>NZ_JBSGZJ010000077.1:0-20910 GCF_053610925.1 Streptomyces sp. NPDC054847
CAATGACCGGGGCCTTCGTTCTCTGAGCGGACGACGAGATTCGAACTCGCGACCCTCACCTTGGCAAGGTGATGCTCTACCAACTGAGCCACGTCCGCATTGTTGCCGCTCGGCTCTCACCAGGCGGTACGTCCACCACTGTACCTGATCCACATCCGTGGACGGTAAAGCGATGCAGAGCGGGTGACAGGAATTGCACACTGCGCCTTCCCCCTGGAAGGGGGATGTTCTACTACTGAACTACACCCGCACGCTCCTCGAGGCGGGCCTTTCGGCTTGCCCCTCGGCGTGCTCCAGACTCTAGCGGATCACCTGGGGTGCAGTGCAACTCCGTTCGGCGCGGCCGCGGCCGGAGTCGCTCAACTGGCCTCGCGGAACGCCTCGTAGACGCGCTTCGGGATGCGGCCGCGGGCCGGCACGTCCATCTTGTTGGACTGCGCCCACGCCCGGACCGCCGCCGGTGCGGCCTCGACGGCGGTGTGCCGGTAGGCGACGGCGCGCGGCTTGTCGCGCTTGCCGCTGTTCGTCTGCTTTCGTCCGGCAGCCATGTAGGGCGCCAGCGCCTTGCGCAGTTTCTTTGCATTGGAGAGATTGAGGTCGATCTCGTACGACTTCCCGTCGAGGCCGAACGTGACCGTTTCCGTCGCTTCTCCGCCATCGATGTCGTCGGAGAGCGTGACCACCACTCGCTGAGCCACGGATATCGGTCCTTTCCCTGCGGTATCACCGGAACGGCGTGGGTTGTGACGTGCGGCGATACCGGTTATTCGGCCGTCGAGGGGCAATGCTGCTTTCCTCTGTATTCCTTTGTACAGCGGATGGGCGCGCATTGTGAAGCCCCGGCAATTACTTGCGCGTGTCCTTCACAATGGGGCCCGGCAATCTTTCCTTGGATTTCGCGGCGGGCGGGTTTGATATCTACCCGCGTAGATTTTCGGGGCGGGTACGCTGAGGGAACCGCCCTCGCAACACACCACCGGGAGTGCCCGTGGCTCGCGTCGTAGTCGACGTCATGCTCAAGCCCGAGATCCTCGACCCCCAGGGACAGGCGGTGCAGCGTGCACTGCCGCGACTGGGATTCGCCGGGATCGCGGACGTCCGTCAGGGAAAGCGCTTCGAACTGGAGGTGGAGGGGCCGGTCGACGACGCCGCCCTCTCCCGCATCCATGAGATGGCTGAAACGTTCCTCGCCAACACCGTCATCGAGGACTTCGTCGTGAAGGTGGAGTCGTGACCGCTCGTATCGGAGTCGTCACCTTCCCCGGAACGCTCGATGACCAGGACGCGCTGCGCGCCGCACGGCTCGCCGGCGCAGAGGCGGTACCGCTCTGGCACCGCGACAAGGACCTCAAGCAGGTCGACGCGGTCGTCCTCGCCGGAGGTTTCTCGTACGGCGACTATCTCCGTGCCGGTGCCATCTCCCGGTTCTCGCCGGTGATGGAGACGATCATCGAGCAGGCGAAGGCCGGTATGCCGGTCCTGGGTATCTGCAACGGTTTCCAGGTCCTCACGGAGGCCCACCTCCTGCCGGGCGCGATGCTGCGGAACAACCATCTGCACTTCATCTGCCGTGACCAGAAGCTGCGGGTGGAGAACGCGGACACCGCCTGGACCGCGGATTACGAGTCCGGCCAGGAGATCTCCGTACCGCTGAAGAACATGGACGGCCAGTACGTCGCCGACGAGCGGGTGCTCGACGAGCTCGAGGCCGAGGGCCGTGTCGCCTTCCGCTACCTGGACCTGAACCCCAACGGCTCGCTGCGCGACATCGCCGGCATCACCAACGCCGCGGGCAACGTGGTCGGTCTGATGCCGCACCCCGAGCACGCCGTGGAGCCGCTGATCGGTACCGGCGGTACCGACGGGCTCGGATTCTTCACCTCCGTTCTCAAGAAGCTGGTCGCAGCATGACTCTGGACACCGTCAAGCACGCCACCGAGACCCCGGACGCCGGCCAGCCGTGGAAGGAGCTCGGCCTCAAGGAGGACGAGTACGCCCGGATCCGCGAGATCCTGGGCCGCCGTCCCACCGGTGCCGAGCTCGCGATGTACAGCGTCATGTGGTCGGAGCACTGCTCGTACAAGAGCAGCAAGGTCCACCTGAAGCAGTTCGGCGAGAAGGCGCCCGAGAACGACGCCATGCTCGTCGGCATCGGTGAGAACGCGGGCGTCGTCGACGTCGGCCAGGGCTACGCCGTCACCTTCAAGGTGGAGTCGCACAACCACCCGTCGTACATCGAGCCCTACCAGGGCGCGGCCACCGGTGTCGGCGGCATCGTCCGCGACATCCTCGCGATGGGCGCCCGCCCAGTCGCCGTCGTGGACCCGCTGCGCTTCGGCGCCGCCGACCACCCCGACACCAAGCGCGTCCTGCCGGGCGTGGTCGCGGGCATCGGCGGCTACGGAAACTGCCTGGGCCTGCCGAACATCGGCGGCGAGGTCGTCTTCGACGAGTGCTACCAGGGCAACCCGCTGGTCAACGCCGGCTGCATCGGTGTGATGAAGCACGAGGACATCCACCTCGCGAAGGCGTCCGGCCCCGGCAACAAGGTGATCCTCTACGGCGCCCGCACCGGCGGCGACGGCATCGGCGGTGTCTCGGTGCTCGCGTCGGAGACCTTCGAGTCGACGGGCCCCGCCAAGCGGCCCGCCGTCCAGGTCGGCGACCCCTTCCAGGAGAAGCTCCTCATCGAGTGCACCCTTGAGATCTTCAAGGAGAAGCTCGTCGCGGGCATCCAGGACCTCGGCGGCGCCGGTCTGTCCTGCGCCACCTCCGAGCTCGCGAGCGCCGGCTCCGGCGGTATGCGGGTCGAGCTGGACAGCGTGCCGCTGCGCGACGCGACGCTCTCGCCTGAGGAGATCCTCATGAGCGAGTCGCAGGAGCGCATGTGCGCGATCGTCGAGCCGGACAAGGTGGACCGGTTCCTGGAGATCTGCGAGAAGTGGGACGTCATCGCCACCGTCATCGGTGAGGTGACCGACGGTGAGCGCCTGGAGATCTTCTGGCACGGCGAGCAGATCGTCGACGTCCCGCCGCGGACCGTCGCCCACGAGGGCCCGGTCTACCACCGCCCGTACGCCCGCCCCTCCTGGCAGGACGCGCTCCAGGCGGACGACGCGAACAAGCTGGCCCGCCCGGCGAACGCGGAGGAGCTGCGCGAGCAGGTCCTCAAGCTGGTCGCCTCTCCGAACCAGGCCTCCAAGGCGTGGATCACCGACCAGTACGACCGCTTCGTGCAGGGCAACACCGTGCTGGCGCAGCCGGAGGACGCGGGCATGGTCCGGATCGACGAGGAGTCGAACCTGGGCGTGGCCATGGCGACCGACGGCAACGGCCGGTACGCGAAGCTCGACCCGTACACGGGTGCGCAGCTCGCGCTGGCGGAGGCGTACCGCAACGTGGCCGCCTCCGGTGCGAAGCCGCTCGCGATCTCCGACTGCCTGAACTTCGGCTCGCCCGAGGACCCGGACGTCATGTGGCAGTTCGCCGAGGCAACGCGTGGTCTCGCGGACGGCTGTCTGCAGCTGGGCACGCCGGTGACCGGCGGCAACGTCTCGCTCTACAACCAGACGGGCGAGACGGCGATCCACCCGACGCCGGTCGTCGCGGTGCTCGGTGTGATCGACGACGTCAACCGCAGGACGCCGATCGCGTTCGCCGAGGAGGGGCAGCTGCTCTACCTGCTCGGCGACACCCGCGAGGAGTTCGGCGGCTCGGCCTGGTCCCAGGTCGTCCACGACCACCTCGGCGGTCTGCCGCCGAAGGTCGACCTCGACCGGGAGAAGCTGCTGGGCGAGATCCTGATCTCGGCCTCCCGCGACGGCATGATCGACGCGGCGCACGACCTGTCCGACGGCGGCCTGATCCAGGCGGTCACGGAGTCGTGCCTGCGCGGTGGCAAGGGTGCGCGGCTCGTCGTCCCGGACGGTCTGGACGCGTTCACCTTCCTGCTGAGCGAGTCGGCCGGCCGTGCGGTCGTCGCCGTCCCGCGCAGCGAGGAGCTCCGCTTCAACGACATGTGCGGCGCCCGCGGTCTGCCCGTGACCCGTATCGGTGTGGTGGACGGAGACTCCGTCGAGGTGCAGGGCGAGTTCAGCATCCCGCTGAGCGAGCTGCGCACGGCGCACGAGGCGACCATCCCGGGTCTGCTCGTCTGACCTGTCGCTCTGTGGCCCCCGTCCGGTTTCGACCGGGCGGGGGCTTCTGTGTGCGGCTGTTGCACGAGATTACGTAATTACGTAATCTCGTTCGCATGGATCTGGAAGAGCGGGTCGTCGCGCTCGAGCGGCGACTGGCGGTCCTGGAAGGCGCCGGGCCCGCCGCGGCAAGCCCGGGTGACGGCGACTTCTGGGCGCTGGAGGGACTGAAGCAGCAGCTCGCCTCCGCCGGCGAGGCGGCGGCGGACGGCGGCGTGCTGTTCACCGGAGCCGTACGGCTGCCCACCGAGGAGCGGTACGAGTGGCAGTACGGCGCACTCACCACGGACGTCCTCGACGAGGACGGCGCCGACCAGGGACAGCTCGCCGAGTCGCTGGCCGCCCTCGGCCACGCCGTCCGGCTGCGCCTGCTGCGCGAGATCCTCGGCGGCCGCCGTACCGCCGCCGAGCTGGCCGACCTCGAAGGGCTCGGCACCACCGGCCAGATCTACCACCATCTGCGCCAGTTGACCGGCGCCGGCTGGCTCCGCACCACGGGGCGCGGTCGCTACGAGGTACCTGGGGCCCGGGTGGTCCCGTTGCTCGTGGTGCTGACCGCCGCGTGCCCGTGACACGGCAAATCCGTGCCGCACCAAGGGGGAACCGACCATGTCCGTACGCAAGACGCTCGTGATCGTCTACCGGTCGGGATGGGTGGTGTTCTTCGCGCTCATCCTCCTCGACCTGTTCGCCGGCCTTCCGTTCGACCGGCTGTGGATCTGGTCGCCCGCGTTGCTCTCCCTCGCGATTCTCATGGGCGCTTCCGTCCGCACCCGCCGTGCCCGGCGTCAGCACCCGCGCGAGGCGGTCGAGGTGGGCGTCCCGGTGCGCGGCCGCTGGTCGGCGCTGAACAGCCCGACGGACCGCACGCCGAGCCACGGCACCCATGGCTACGGGCAGACGTACGCCATCGACCTCGTTGCCGAGCCTTCGGAGGGCGCCCGGCCAGGGTTCAAGGTCCTGTGGCCGGTCGTCCGCCGGAACAGGGACTTTCCTGCCTTCGGGGAGCAGCTGTTCGCCGTCGCCGATGCCACGGTCGTCCACGCCGAGGACCGTCAGCGCGACCATCTCAGCCGCAATTCGCTGCTCGCGGTGCTCTACCTGATGATCGTCGAGGCGTCGCTCCGGGACATCGGCGGAGTCCGCAGGGTCTTCGGCAACCATGTCGTCCTGGACCTCGGCGACGGAGTGTTCGCCGCGTACGCGCATCTCCAGCGCGGCTCCCTCGCGGTCCGGGCAGGTGACCGGGTCCGGGCAGGGCAGCCGATCGCACGGTGCGGGAACTCCGGCAACTCCTCGGAACCGCACCTCCACTTCCAGCTGATGGACGGCCCGGACGCGGACACCGCGGTCGGCGTCCCGTTCCGCTGGCGCGGCCTCGAAGTCCCCGGGAACGGGGAGACGTTCACTGCCGGGGACACGGTGCCCGGTGGCCTGCCCACCCCGTAGGGTCGGCTCATGCCACCGGCCAGGAAGCGTCTTCGCAGCTACGATCCCGCCCTCACCCGCGCCGCCGTGCTCGCCCAGTTCGGGCACGTCAGGCAGGCCGTGGACGGCCTCACCGGCGATCAGTTCGCGCTGCCGACGCGGCTCGGGGACTGGACCGTACGGGAGCTCGCCGCGCACATCGCCATGGTCGCCGGACTCGTCACGCGCTATCTGCGCCTGCCGGAGCCGGACAAGCAGGACCTGGCGCTGCTGGACTGGCCCTTCGCGACGGTGACGGCGGCCGGGCAGGTCGACGAGGACACCAGGGCGTTCGCCGAGGGCGGTACGGTCACCGAACTGTTCGACCGGACGGCCGCGGGCCTCGAGGAGCTGCTGCCGACCGCTGACGCGGAGCGGCTCGTGCCCATGCGGTTCGGCGGGATGCGGCTCGGGGACTTCCTGGTCACCCGCACCGTCGAGCTGATCGTCCACACCGACGACCTGAACGACGCGACCGGGCTGGACATTCCGTACGACCGCCGGGCGCTCGCCGCCTGCACACGGCTGCTCGCGGACGCCCTCGCGGTGAAGGCGCCGGGTGCGTCGACGGAGGTGCGTGTCCCGCCGTTCGCCGTGGTGCAGTGCGTCGCAGGCCCGCGGCACACCCGCGGGACGCCGCCCAATGTCGTCGAGACCGACCCGCTGTCCTGGGTCCGCCTCGCCACCGGCCGTACCGGATGGCGTGAGGCGCTCGACTCGGCGAAGGTCGCCGCGAGCGGCGAGCGCGCCGATCTCGGGGCACTGCTGCCGATCCTGGGCTGACCGGCCCGGGCGGGACGGAAGGGCCTCGTCGGGCCCGTGCCCTGCGTCCGGACGGGGGAACGGGCGGAACCGACCTCAGGGCCGCTCCGTCCCACGGGTATGCGCAATCAGCTGAGCATTTCTGTGACCGCACTGGCCGTCCTCGCACTCGCCGCCTGCGGCACGGAGTCGGGCGTCGGCTCCGGTGACCGCGGCGACGGAGGAGGAACCGTGCAGCCCGATGTTCCCGTGACCGGTGTCCACTGGTCCGTCGACAGCGTCACGGTCGACGGGCGCAGGACCAAGGCCCCCGCGGACGCCCACGTCGAGATCACCGACAAGGGGCGGGCCCAGGGCAACTACGGCTGCAACCACTTCGGCGCCGACGTGAAGATCGAGGGCGACACCATCACGGTGGGGCCCGGAGAGATGACCGAGATGGCGTGCGAGGAGAAGATCCAGGGCTTCGAGGACACCCTGCGCGCCGCCTTCTCCGGGAAGCTCAAGGCGAAGCTCAGCGACGGCAGGCTGACCCTGACGACGGACAAGGGCGACTCCATCGCCCTCACGTCGGAGCCGTCCTCCCCGCTGGTGGGCACCAAGTGGTCCGTGAACAGCCTGGTGTCCGGACAGACGGCGGCATCCCTGCCGGCCGGCACGGAGAACAAGGCGCATCTGACCTTCGCCAAGGACGGTTCCGTCAGCGGCAGCCTGGGCTGCAACCGCTTCACCAGCACGGCGAAGATCTCCGACGACTCGATCACCTTCGGCCGCCTCGCCTCGACCCGGAAGCTGTGCGAAGGCCCGGTGATGGACGTGGAGCGTCAGCTGGTCAAGGTCCTCGACGGGACGGTGAAGTACCAGCTGGGGCACCGGTCGCTGACGCTCACCGCCCCGGACGGCGAGGGCTTCGCGGCGGTCACCTCCGACACGTCCCGCGAGAAGTGACCGTGTGAACTAGCACACGCCGCCTCCGCCGGGCGCGACGGACCGCACCGGGCGCTCGTTGACGGAGGGTGATCAAGTCGATGCCGACGGGCCGGAGGCCGAATCCCTGGCCGGGACGGGGTGCGGGCACGTCCGTCCCGGATCGTGGACGCCCGACTGGACGATTTCCGAGCGTCCCACAAGGTCGGGCGCACGCCGGCGTACGCAAGGGACGGGGCCCTTCATGCGCCGTTTGCACCCCTGGAAACCCGGTTGCGCGGTGTCCCCAATTCGGACCAGTGGTCGATCTCGCCTACACTCGGTGGCGTGCCACGTGGTGACGGACGACTCAACCACGACCTGCTCCCCGGTGAGAAGGGCCCCCAGGACGCTTGCGGCGTCTTCGGTGTCTGGGCTCCGGGAGAAGAGGTCGCGAAGCTCACTTACTTCGGGCTCTACGCCCTCCAACATCGAGGCCAGGAATCCGCGGGAATCGCGGTGAGCAACGGCTCCCAGATCCTCGTCTTCAAGGACATGGGCCTGGTTTCCCAGGTCTTCGACGAAACCTCCCTCGGCTCCCTCACAGGTCATATCGCGGTCGGTCACGCCCGCTACTCGACCACGGGCGCCTCGGTGTGGGAGAACGCGCAGCCGACCTTCCGGGCCACCGCCCACGGCTCGATCGCGCTCGGCCACAACGGAAACCTGGTCAACACCGCCCAGCTCGCGGAGATGGTCGCCGAACTCCCCAAGGAGAACGGCCGCGCCACCCAGGTCGCCGCGACCAACGACACCGATCTGATCACCGCGCTGCTCGCCGGCCAGGTCGACGACGACGGCAAGCCGCTGACCATCGAGGAGGCGGCCGCCAAGGTCCTCCCCGAGGTCCGGGGCGCCTTCTCGCTCGTCTTCATGGACGAGGGCACCCTCTACGCGGCCCGCGACCCGCAGGGCATCCGCCCGCTGGTCCTCGGCCGCCTCGAGCGCGGCTGGGTCGTCGCGTCCGAGACCGCCGCCCTCGACATCTGCGGCGCCAGCTTCGTCCGGGAGATCGAGCTCGGTGAGCTGATCGCCATCGACGAGAACGGCCTCCGCAGTTCGCGCTTCGCGGAAGCGAAGCCCAAGGGCTGTGTCTTCGAATACGTCTACCTGGCACGCCCGGACACGGACATCGCCGGCCGGAACGTCTACCTCTCCCGTGTGGAGATGGGCAGGAAACTGGCCAAGGAAGCGCCGGTCGAGGCCGACCTGGTCATAGCGACGCCGGAGTCCGGCACGCCCGCGGCCATCGGCTACGCAGAGGCCAGCGGTATCCCGTACGGCTCCGGCCTGGTGAAGAACGCCTATGTCGGCCGCACCTTCATCCAGCCCTCGCAGACCATCCGCCAGCTGGGTATCCGCCTCAAGCTGAACCCGCTCAAGGAAGTCATCCGGGGCAAGCGGCTGGTCGTCGTGGACGACTCGATCGTCCGCGGCAACACCCAGCGGGCCCTGGTCAAGATGCTCCGCGAGGCAGGAGCGGCCGAGGTCCACATCCGGATCTCGTCCCCGCCGGTGAAGTGGCCCTGTTTCTTCGGGATCGACTTCGCGACCCGCGCGGAGCTCATCGCCAACGGCATGACGATCGACGAGATCGGCACCTCGCTCGGGGCCGACTCCCTGTCGTACATCTCCATCGACGGCATGATCGAGGCGACCACGATCGCCAAGCCGAACCTCTGCCGTGCCTGCTTCGACGGCGAGTACCCGATGGAGCTGCCCGACCCCGAGCTGCTCGGCAAGCAGCTTCTGGAGACCGAGCTGGCGGGCGGCTCCGACGCCGCCGACGCGCTCCGTCGTCCGTGATCCCCCTGCAGTACGACACGAAAGTTCTCCAGCATGTCTGCTGAATCTTCCGAGCGTGCTCCGCACGCGGGCACCGGTGCCAGCTACGCGGCGGCGGGCGTCGACATCGAGGCGGGCGACCGCGCGGTGGAGCTGATGAAGGAGTGGGTGAAGAAGACGCAGCGCCCGGAGGTCGCGGGCCTCGGCGGCCTCGGCGGCTTCGCCGGCCTCTTCGACGCCTCCGCCCTCAAGCGCTACGAGCGTCCGCTGCTGGCCTCGGCCACCGACGGCGTCGGCACCAAGGTCGACATCGCACGCCAGATGGGTGTCTACGACACGATCGGCCACGACCTGGTGGCCATGGTCATGGACGACATCGTGGTCTGCGGCGCGGAGCCGCTGTTCATGACCGACTACATCTGCGTCGGCAAGGTCCACCCTGAGCGGGTGGCGGGGATCGTCAAGGGCATCGCCGAGGGCTGTGTGCTCGCCGGCACCGCGCTGGTCGGCGGCGAGACCGCTGAGCACCCCGGCCTGCTCGGCCCCGACGACTTCGACGTCGCGGGCGCCGGTACCGGTGTGGTCGAGGCGGACCGGCTGCTCGGCCCGGAACGCATCCGTAAGGGTGACGCGGTCATCGCGATGGCGTCGTCCGGGCTTCACTCCAACGGATACTCGCTGGTCCGGCACGTGCTGTTCGACCGGGCGAAGATGTCGCTGGACCAGCAGGTCGAGGAGCTCGGCCGGACGCTGGGCGAGGAACTGCTGGAGCCCACCAAGATCTACTCGCTGGACTGTCTGGCGCTCACCCGGACCACCGAGGTGCACGCGTTCAGCCACATCACCGGCGGCGGTCTCGCGAACAACCTGGCGCGGGTCTTCCCCGACTCGCTGCACGCGGTCGTCGACCGTTCGACCTGGACCCCGGGAGCGATTTTTGATCTTGTCGGCAAGGCCGGCCAGGTCGAGCAGCTCGAGCTGGAGAAGACGCTCAACATGGGCGTCGGCATGATGGCCGTCGTGCCGCAGGAGTCCGTCGATGTGGCGCTGACCACACTCGCCGACCGCGGGGTCGAGGCTTGGGTGGCCGGGACCGTCATCGACCGGGACAGCGACCGGCACACGGGTGCCGAGCTGACCGGGACGTACGCGTAGCGACCGTGGTCCGGCCGGCGGCGTGAGCCGACAGCACAGAACCCGGTCCGGGGTCGCCCCTGGACCGGGTCAGTGTCGGTGCAGCGTCAAGCGCCGCGGCGCTGTTGCGACGACGGACCGGACTCGTCGTCCTCGTCCTCGTCGTCGTTGTACAGATCCGCGTACTGTGCGTACGGGTCGTCTTCCTCGTCGTCGTCCTCGAACGGCTCGCCGTTCGGAGGCTGACTCGAAGTCGAAGCGCCCAGCTCGTTGGCCAGACGCGACAGGTCAGTCCCGCCGCTGTTGTACTTCAGCTGGCGGGCGACCTTTGTCTGCTTGGCCTTGGCCCGGCCGCGCCCCATGGCTCGACCCCCTCGGTGACGGGGCTCGACGGCCCCAGAGTCTTGACACGCGTTCATGAGTCGGAACGGGCTCTCCGTGGAGAGACCGGTCCGTAGGGCTTCAACGGTACCTGCTTCCGCGGCCATACGGTACGCCGCCCGCATCACGTGCCACCTGGCAGGACCAGCAAAGTGCCCGATCCTCGCTGGTCAACTGCGATTTTAACCTCTTCCCGGCGGTCGACCCGCCGACCGGGGTGAGTCTTGTCTCCCCGAGGCCGGCGGGCCGGGCGGACACGGTCAGCGACCGCGCGCCTCCGCCATGCGGTGCTCGGCGATCCGGTCGGCCGCCGCAGCCGGCGGAATACCGTCCTCCTTCGCACGTGCGAATATTGCCAGCGTGGTGTCGAAGATCTTGGACGCCTTCGCCTTGCAGCGGTCGAAGTCGAAGCCGTGCAGTTCGTCGGCGACCTGGATGACGCCGCCGGCGTTCACCACGTAATCGGGCGCGTAGAGGATGCCGCGGTCCGCGAGGTCCTTCTCCACGCCCGGGTGCGCGAGCTGGTTGTTGGCCGCGCCGCAGACGATCCTGGCGGTCAGCACCGGGACGGTCGCGTCGTTCAGGGCGCCGCCCAGTGCGCAGGGGGCGTAGACGTCCAAGCCCTCGGTGCGGATCAGGGTGGCCGTGTCGGCGACCGCGATCACCTTGGGGTGCCGGTCGAGGATCCGGCGCACCGAGTCCTCGCGCACGTCCGTGATCACGACCTCGGCCCCGTCGGAGACCAGGTGGTCGACCAGGTGGTGGCCCACCTTGCCGACGCCCGCCACGCCGACCTTGCGGCCGCGCAGCGTCGGCTCGCCCCACAGGTGCTCGGCCGAGGCGCGCATGCCCTGGAAGACGCCGTACGCGGTCAGCACGGAAGAATCGCCCGCGCCGCCGTTCTCGGGGGAGCGGCCGGTCACCCAGCGGCTCTCACGTGCGACGACATCCATGTCGGCGACGTAGGTGCCCACGTCGCAGGCGGTCACGTAGCGGCCGCCGAGGGAGTCGACGAACCGGCCGTAGGCCAGCAGCAGTTCCTCCGACTTGATCTGCTCGGGGTCACCGATGATCACGGCCTTGCCACCGCCGTGCTCGAGCCCGGCCATGGCGTTCTTGTACGACATGCCCCGGGAGAGGTTCAGCGCGTCGGCGACGGCCTCTTCCTCGGACGCGTACGGGTAGAAGCGGGTGCCGCCGAGGGCCGGGCCCAGAGCGGTGGAGTGGATGGCGATGACAGCCTTCAGGCCACTGGCGCGGTCCTGGCACAGCACGACTTGCTCGTGGCCCCCCTGATCCGATCGGAACAGGGTGTGCAGTACGTCGGCATTGGCGCCGGTCACATCGGTCACGGTGGTGACTCCCAAGTACGAAGCGGCGGAGACGGTCCGTCCTCCGGGGGCCTGACCGTCGCTTTTGGCTGGGCAGACGCGGGGAAGGACCGGTTTGGCAAGAGGGTAAGTCCTACGCGTGCGTAGATCCGACGCAGTGCCGAGGATCACCCTCTCGCGGGGTACCGGCGTGGAAGGATTTGCGGCATGCCAGCGCTGTCCTCGGTTCTTGTCCCTTACGCGTCCTATCTTCGGATCTACGAGCCGCTGGCGGCCTTTCCCGAGCCGGAACGCGGCCACTGGGCCCGCTACGCCCGCCGGGAGGCCACACCGACGGCCCAGGACGAACTGCGCCGTTCGCTGGCCGACTTGCTGCCGACGCCGCCCGTCCCCGTACCGGTCCACGAGAGCGCCGACGCGTTCGTGGCGGACGTCGACGGGGTGGTCTGCGTCTGCCCCTGGCGGACGCGGCTGCGCGGCTGGCTGGCCCTGGAGGAGCTGCCGGAGCAGCTGCCGGCGCAGTTGCTGGACGCGGCGCTGCCGCGCGTGGTGCGGGACCAGGCGGCGGCGGACTTCGAGGAGTGGCGTGCCCGTAACCCGGACGCCCGGCCGTGGATCAGGACGGCGGTCTGGCATGTACCGGTCGGCTGGTTCACGCTCTTCGCCGACGAGGAGCGTGAGTACGAGGCGGCCGGTCCGGCGGCGCCCGTGCTGCGGTACCGGACGCCGATGGTCCAGGCGCGCAGGCGGGTCGCACGGGCGCTGCGGACGCTCCGGGAGACGATCGACGAGGGTCCGCTGACCGAGGGGCTGCTGGACGTCGGCCGCTGGCTCGAGGAGTTCCATCCGCGGTCGCTGGTGGAGCTGGATTACGGCGGCCTGGTGCACGCGCTGCCGGACGGACAGCTGGCGCAGGACCGTTCCGCGGCCGATGTGGCGGAGGGGATCACGGCGCTGCGGGCCGGCGACGGTGAGGGCGCGGCGCTGGCGTACGGGCGGCTGACCGAGCGCTGGCGGGCCGTCAGGGACCGTCAGTTCGCCAACTGAAGGCCGACTTCGTTGTCGGGGGTGCGCTGCGTACAGGACGTAGGTCCCGATCCGGGCACTTGCCCCTCAAGCGTGACGGACGGCACTAACCGCGCTCTTGCGCCCATCACCTACCCTCGTGTCAAAATAGGACAAGGAGTCCGGGGAGGGCTCCTTCCGTCCAAGTAAGGGCGGAATGCTCAGCATTGCACGCTATGGGGGGTCTGGCGACTCCTGATCGCTCTGTGACTGATCGTTACTGTGACGTGACTGTCCGTTATGGCATGGTCCATCGGGCTTCGGCCGCTGATGGACACCTGAGAGGGCAATTCCATCGGTTTGGCCGACGTCGCTGGACAGATGGTGTAGTTGTAGTGCCGAGGACAAGCCGTTCGTCCTATAACCGACTCGGCCCGCGTCTGCCATTTCGGGCAACGCGGGTCAAGGTGCAGAATTTAGAGGAAAGAACCGAGAAGGTTCGGTTCTCCCGAGGAGGCCGCTCATGACCGCTCGCACCCCTGATGCCGAGCCGCTGCTGACCCCGGCTGAGGTTGCCACCATGTTCCGCGTGGACCCGAAGACGGTTACCCGCTGGGCCAAGGCAGGCAAGCTCACGTCCATCCGCACGCTCGGAGGACATCGCCGGTACCGCGAGGCAGAGGTCCGCGCACTGCTTGCGGGTATCCCGCAGCAGCGCAGCGAGGCCTGAACACCCCTGTAAGACCGGGCATTTCCGGGGCCCCCACCTCGGAGAACCCACCCCTAGCTCCATGTGACGGTGCTCTGCCCCAACAGACCTTCGTCATCGATCGCGCTGGACTCCGCCGGGTCCAGCGCGATTTTTTTTGTGCTCGGGCGGGGCTTCGGGGGGCCCTGTGCCGGCCTGTGCCGGACCGCCCCGAGGAGAGTGCAATGGCACATATTAAATCGGACGGTTGTAGGGAGGGGTTAAAAGGAGGGGTTCTGAAAACCCGTTCGGTGACTCCCGTCACACCGCACGCCTCTTGCCAAACTCCAGCCTGTCACGGAACCAGGCGCGCCGGAGCGGCTGTTGGTCACTCCTTGGTGGGACCTTCGTCCTCGGCCGACGGGCCGTCCGGCGCCTCTCCCGACGGCCGGGTTGCCTCTGCCGGCGGCCGTGCGGCGGGTGGCTGTGCCTGTCCGGTGCCGGACGGCTCCCCGTCGGGGCGCTCCATGGCGAGCCGCAGGAGGCGATGGCAGATGGGGCAGGACCTCGTGAGGTGCCGATAGCCGGAGGCGGCGGACAGATGGGCGCGTAGCAGCGCCCGGGTCTCGTACCGCCTTGCTGTGGACGCCGCCATGCACGTCACCTCCGGGTGTGTGCCGTCCTCTTGGGCCGCTCGGCCGGCTCCCGCCGGATCCGAACGAATGACCCTAGTGACTGGGTACCCGTGGCAGATGACGCCGTCAAGACGGCCGGGCACGACGAAGGCCCGCATCGAAATGATGCGGGCCTTCGTCATCCAGCGCGGTCCTGACGGGATTTGAACCCGCGGCCTCCACCTTGACAGGGTGGCGAGCACTCCAAACTGCTCCACAGGACCAGATTTCGCAGCCGGTACTTGCTCCCTTGGCTGCGAGAGAGACTGTACAGCAGGTGCGACCATCAGGTCGAACTCACTCCTGGCGACCGGCCTGTCACGGCGCTGCCGCGTCGATGGCCTTCACGATCCGCTTGTCGGACACCGGGTAGGCCGTGCCCAGCGCGTGCGCGAAGTAGCTCACCCGCAGCTCCTCGATCATCCAGCGGATGTCCAGGACCTCCTGCGGCACCGGCCGGCCCTGCGGCAGCTGCTCGAGCAGCCAGGCGTACTCGTCCTGCATCTCGTGGACCTTCTCCATGCGCGTGGTGTCGCGCTGGACGGCCGTGGGCATCTGCTGGAGGCGGCGGTCCACTGCCACCAGGTAGCGCATCAGGTCGGGCAGCCTGCTCAGCCCTGTGCGGGTCACGAAGCCGGCCGGCACGAGGGCCGCCAGCTGCTCGCGTACGTCCTGGACGTTGTTGATGAGCACCAGGCTGTTCGTGGTCTTCAGACGGCGCTCACAGGCCTGCCAGGCCGCCAGGATCTGCTGCACCTGGTCGATCGTGCGGACGGTCAGGTCGACGAGGTCGGCCCGCACCTTGTCGAACAGCTTCCGGAACGATTCCTCGTCCCACGCCGGTCCGCCGTGCGCCGCGATCAGACGGTCGGCCGCGGCCAGGGCGCAGTCCTCGAACAGCGCCTGGACCGAGCCGTGCGGATTGCGTGAGAGCGCCAGCTTCTGCTGGTTCGTCAGCTTGTCCGAGGCGAACTTGGCCGGATTCACCGGGATGTTGAGCATGATCAGACGGCGGGTCCCGCGCCACATCGCCTGCGCCTGCTCCGCCTCGGTGTCGAAGAGCCGTACGGCGACGGAGCCGCCCTCGTCGACCAGGGCGGGGAACGCCTTGACCGGCTGGCCCGCGCGCCGCGTCTCGAAGACCTTCGAGAGGGTCCCGATCGTCCAGGCCGTCAGTCCGCTGCGCTCCAGGGACTCGCCGGAAGGACTGGAGGAGGCGGCGGCCTTGGACAGCGCCTGCCGGGCCTTCGGCTTCAGCTGGACCCGGAGGGCCTCCAGGTCCTTGTCCTCAGCGAGCTTCTTACGACGCTCGTCGACGATCCGGAACGTGATCTTCAAATGGTCGGGCACACGGGACAGATCGAAGTCCTCGGCCGTGACCGGCACGCCGACCATCCGCTTCAGCTCCCGCGCGAGCGTGACCGGCAGCGGCTCCTGGAGCGGCACGGCCCTGGCCAGGAACGCCTTCGCGTAGTTCGGCGCGGGCACGTAGTGGCGGCGGACCGGTTTCGGCAGCGAACGGATCAGCTCGGTGACCACGTCCTCGCGCAGCCCCGGGATCTGCCAGTCGAAGCCCTCGTCGGTCACCTGGTTCAGCACCTGCAGCGGGATGTGCACGGTGACACCGTCCGCGTCCGCGCCCGGTTCGAACTGGTACGTCACCCGGAACTTCAGCCGGCCCTGCCGCCACGAGTCCGGGTAGTCGTCCTTGGTGACCGCACCCGCCTTCTCGTTGATGAGCATCTCGCGCTCGAAGTCGAGCAGGTCGGGCTGCTCGTGGCGCTTGTGCTTCCACCAGGAGTCGAAGTGCGCGCCGGACACGACGTGTTCGGGCACCCGCTGGTCGTAGAAGTCGAAGAGGGTCTCGTCGTCCACCAGGATGTCGCGACGGCGGGCGCGGTGCTCCAGCTCCTCGACCTCGGTCAGCAGTCTGCGGTTGTCCGCGAAGAACTTGTGGTGCGTGCGCCAGTCGCCCTCGACCAGCGCGTTGCGGATGAAGAGGTCACGCGAGACCTCCGGGTCGATCCGCCCGTAGTTCACCTTCCGCTGGGCGACGATCGGCACGCCGTAGAGCGTCACCTTCTCGTACGCCATCACCGCGGCCGCGTCCTTCTCCCAGTGCGGTTCGCTGTACGTACGCTTCAGCAAATGCTCGGCGAGCGGTTCGATCCACTCCGGCTCGATCCTCGCGTTGACCCGCGCCCACAGGCGGGACGTCTCCACCAGCTCGGCCGACATCACGAACCGCGGCGGCTTCTTGAAGAGGGCCGAGCCGGGGAAGATCGCGAACTTGGCGCCGCGGGCGCCCAGGTACTCGTTCTTCCCGGTGCTCCTCCCGCTCTCGCCCCCGGTCTCCTTCACGTCCTTCATGCCGACGTGCGACAGCAGACCCGCGAGCAGCGAGACGTGGACGGACTGCTCGGGCGCGTCGTCCTCGTTGAGACCGATGCCCATCTGCTTGGCGACCGTGCGGAGCTGGGAGTAGATGTCCTGCCACTCCCGGATGCGCAGGAAGTTCAGATACTCCTGCTTGCACATCCGGCGGAAGCTCGAGGAGCCGCGCTCCTTCTGCTGTTCACGGACATAGCGCCACAGGTTGAGGAAGGCGAGGAAGTCGCTGGTCTCGTCCTTGAAGCGGGCGTGCTGCTGGTCGGCCTGCGTCTGCTTCTCCGCCGGGCGCTCGCGCGGGTCCTGGATCGACAGCGCGGCCGCGATCACCATGACCTCGCGCACACAGCCGTTCTTGTCGGCCTCGACGACCATACGGGCGAGCCGGGGGTCGACCGGCAGCTGGGAGAGCTTGCGGCCCATCTCCGTCAGCTTCTTGCGGGGATCCTTCTGCGCCGGGTCGAACGCGCCCAGTTCCTGGAGGAGCTGGACACCGTCACGGATGTTGCGGTGGTCCGGCGGGTCGATGAACGGGAACTTCTCGATGTCACCGAGTCCGGCCGCCGTCATCTGGAGGATGACCGACGCCAGGTTCGTACGGAGGATCTCCGCGTCCGTGAACTCGGGCCGGGCGTTGAAGTCGTCCTCCGAGTACAGCCGGATGCAGATGCCGTCCGACGTACGGCCGCAGCGGCCCTTGCGCTGGTTGGCGCTGGCCTGGCTGATCGCCTCGATGGGCAGCCGCTGCACCTTCGTGCGATGGCTGTAGCGGGAGATACGGGCGGTCCCCGGATCGATCACGTACTTGATGCCGGGGACGGTCAGCGACGTCTCCGCGACGTTGGTGGCGAGGACGATCCGGCGGCCGGTGTGCTGCTGGAAGACGCGGTGCTGCTCTGCGTGCGAGAGCCGGGCGTAGAGGGGGAGCACTTCGGTGAAGCGGTACTGCTTCTTGTTGAGCGCCTCGGCGGTGTCGCGGATCTCGCGCTCGCCGGAGAGGAAGACGAGGATGTCACCCTTCCCCTCGCCCATCAGCTCCTCCACCGCGTCCGTGATCGCGGTGATCTGGTCGCGGTCGCTCTCCTCGCCGTCCTCTTCGAGCAGCGGGCGGTAGCGGACCTCGACGGGATACGTACGGCCGCTGACCTCGACGATCGGGGCGTCGTCGAAGTGCCGGGAGAAGCGCTCGGGGTCGATCGTCGCGGACGTGATCACGACTTTGAGATCGGGACGCCTGGGCAGCAGCTGCGCCAGGTAGCCGAGCAGGAAGTCGATGTTGAGCGACCGCTCGTGGGCCTCGTCGATGATGATCGTGTCGTAGGCGCGCAGCTCGCGGTCGGTCTGGATCTCGGCGAGCAGGATGCCGTCCGTCATGAGCTTCACGAAGGTGGCGTCCTGGTTCACCTGGTCGGTGAAGCGGACCTTCCAGCCGACGGCCTCGCCGAGCGGGGTGTCCAGCTCTTCCGCGACCCGCTCCGCGACGGTGCGGGCGGCGATGCGGCGGGGCTGCGTGTGCCCGATCATGCCGCGCACGCCACGGCCCAGTTCCAGACAGATCTTCGGGATCTGGGTGGTCTTGCCGGAGCCGGTCTCGCCCGCGACGATCACGACCTGGTGGTCCCGTATCGCCTCGAGGATCGCGTCCTTCTTCTGGCTGACCGGAAGCTGCTCCGGGTACGAGACCGCGGGCACGCGGCCGGCGCGAAGCGCGGTGCGGGCCGCGGACTTCTCCGCCTCCGCGGCGATCTCGTCCAGCACGGCCTGCCGAGCCTCGGGCTTACGGATGCGGCGGGCGCCTTCGAGACGGCGGCCGAGCCGGTGGGCGTCGCGCAGCGACGCCCCGGCCAGCAGGGTCTGAAGGTCGGCGAAGGAAGTAGACATACGAACCCCAGGATCGCACCCCCGGGAAACCACTGGCGAACTCATTTCACGCGCAGCCTGGTGCAGTATTGAGCGACTCCGTCCCCGCCGACCCCGAAAGGACAGCGCGTCCATGCTGATCGGCCGCGACCGCCGGCACCGCCTCGTGGTGTCCGCGAGCCTGCTGCTCGGCCTGCTGGGGACGCTGCTCGGGTGCATGGGCGCGGCGACGGCTGCGGCGACCCCTGGACCGGTGTCCGTCGCCGGGCCGGTCACCACGCCCGGGTCCACGGCCGGGCCGGTCACGCCGCCCGGGTCCATGGTCGGTACGGAAACCACGCTCGCGCCCAAGGCCGGGCCGGACGCCATGCCCACGTCCACGTCCACGGCCGGGCCGGCGGCCGCTCCCACGCAGCGACCGGGCTGCGGGCAGGGCGCCGAGTACGACGAGAGGGACGCCCACCCCGGGACGCCCCCGCGCGGCAGTTCCCCGTACGAGCTGCTGCCCGCGCTCCAACAGGCCGGCGGTCCCGCCGGCCACGGGGCGCTGCTGCCCGACCGTGCCTTCCTCGACGAGTCGCCGCTGCCCGCGCCACCGCCGGCGGCGCCCCCTACCCCGGTCGCCCTCTCCGTCCTGCGCGTCTAGGCCCGGCGGCACCCTTCACCGTCAGTCCGCCGGACCTTCGCCCAGGAGCACCACCATGCCTTCTTCCCCTTCCCGTAAGCCCCTCGCCATCGGCGCGGGTGTCCTCGTCGCCGCCCTGCTGCTCGGCTTCGCGTCGTACACCGCCACCAAGCCGGACGCGCCGGCGGGCGGGTCCTCCGCCGTGGCCGATGTCTCCGCCGACCCGCGGGACGGCGTCCATCCCGAGCTGGAGAAGCTCGCCCGCCGAGACGCGGCGGACCCGCTGGCGGTGGGCCGCGCCGACGCGCCCGTCGTCATGGTCGAGTACGCGGACTTCCAGTGCGGCTACTGCGGACAGTTCGCCCGCGACACCGAGCCTGAGCTGATCAAGAAGTACGTCGAGGACGGGACCCTGCGTATCGAGTGGCGCAACTTCCCGATCTTCGGCGAGGAGTCGGAGGCCGCCGCACGTGCCTCCTGGGCGGCGGGCCGGCAGGGCCGTTTCTGGGAGTTCCACGCGGCCGCGTACGCGGAGGGCGCCAAGGAGAAAGGCTTCGGCAAGGACCGGCTCGACGCGCTGGCGCGCGAGGCGGGAGTCGCCGATCTCGGACGCTTCGCACGGGACCTCGACAGTGAGGCGGCGCGGCAGGCCGTGAAGAAGGACCAGGAGGAGGCGTACGGGCTGGGCGCGACGTCCACCCCGTCCTTCCTGATCAACGGGCGGCCCATCGCGGGCGCCCAGCCGATGGCGACGTTCACCGAGGCGATCGAGGCGGCGAAGCAGGCCGCGGACGGGAACGGCCGGTGAGCGACATCGGCTATCTGGCCGCCTTCCTCGGCGGTCTGCTCGCGCTGGTCAGCCCTTGCAGCGCACTGCTGCTGCCGGCCTTCTTCGCCTACTCCGTCGATTCGGCGGGCCGGCTGCTGGCCCGCACGGGAATCTTCTACGCGGGCCTTGCCACCACCCTCGTCCCGCTGGGCGCGGCGGGATCGTTCGCGGGACGGCTGTTCTACGGCCACCGCGATCTGCTCGTCCTGGCCGGCGGATGGCTGATCGTCGCGCTGGGAGTCGCGCAGATCCTCGGCATGGGTTTCGCCTCCCGCCGTATCGCTTCGGTGTCCGGCCGTATCCGCCCGACGACAGCGGCGTCCGTGTACGCGCTCGGCCTGGTCTACGGCCTGGCGGGGTTCTGCGCGGGTCCGATCCTGGGCAGCGTGCTGACGGTGGCGGCGGTCAGCGGCAGCCCGGTCTACGGCGGTCTGCTCCTCGCGGTCTACGCCCTCGGCATGGCGGTCCCGCTCTTCGTCCTCGCCCTGCTGTGGGAACGGTTCGACCTGGGCCGCCGCCGGTGGCTGCGCGGCCGGACGCTGCGGGCGGGACGCTTCGAGCTGCACACGACGTCGCTGCTCTCGGGACTGTTCTTCGTCGTGCTCGGGACGCTGTTCCTGGTCTTCGACGGCACCACGGCCCTGCCGGGACTGCTCTCGGTCGACGACTCGTTCGCTGTGGAGGAGTGGGCGTCGCGCCTCGGCGGGGCGATCCCCGACTGGGCGCTGCTGGCCCTGGTGGTGACGGCGACCGCGGTGATCGTGGCCGTCCGCCTCCGGGCCGGCCGTGGTGACCGCGAGCGCGCCTGACGTGCGGGGG
>NZ_JBSGZJ010000078.1:0-20538 GCF_053610925.1 Streptomyces sp. NPDC054847
GCCTCCGGCCGTCGGTCCGGCCTCGGCGCCGCTTCCGGGCCGAATGCCCGGCCCCGCTCGCGGCGGCAGGAACGCCGCGAGCCTTCCGCACGGTCGGCCGTGGCCGGCGTCGCGGAAGGCTGGCGTGGGGAAGGCGTCGGCGTCAGCTGTTGGGCGTGGCGGCCGGCTGCCGGCGTCGCAGCAGTACGGACCCGGCGAGGAAGGCGCACGCCCCCGCGCACAGGACCGCGGCCGCTCTGGCCCAGCCGAACGAGTCGCCCAGGCTGCTCTGCAGCAGATTCATGGTCCCGACGCCCGCGAGCGCGTGCAGCGCGGCGACGCCGACCGCGAGGCCGGCGGCGGCCGCCCAGACCAGCGCGGTGTCTCGCACCGCGAGCCATACGGCGACGATCAGGCAGAGCACCGTGACGGCGACGGAGAGGGTCTCGGCGTAGCCGCCGGAACGCAGGCCGGCGACATCGGTGGGCAGATGGATGATGCCGCAGGCGAAGAGAACGACGGCGGCGGGCCAGCGCAGTCCCGAACGCATGGCCGGCGAGACGGTGTGGCCGTCCGGGCCGGCGGCCAGGGCGCCGTTCAGCGCCGCCATGGGCCACGGCGTCTTCGACGGCCGTGTGTCGGCGGCGGTGGCCTGCGGCTCGGCGGGGGCCTCGTGCCTGGCGGTGTTCTCCCCGGGGGGCGGCGAGGGATCGTCATCCGCGGCGGCCTCGTTCGCGGCCGACCGCCATTCGCTGGCGTCGGTGCCGATCATGTTCACCAGCTGCACGACGTCCTCGATGGGCCGGCCGACGGCGGCGGCGCGCAACGTGGTGTCCGCCTCGTGCAGGGGGTGCGGGTACTCGTTGAGCAGGGCGACCAGCTGCCTGACCTCCTCGAGCGGGCGGGAGACCGCCGCGGCACGCAGGGCCAGGTCACCGGGGCTGTCGACCTCTCCGGTCCGCTTCAGCCGGCTCACCAGGGCGGCGACCTCGGCCACCGGACGCTCGGTGGCGGCCGTCCAGAGCAGCGTGTGGATGGGCTGCTCGCTGTCGTTGGGCGCCGGCTCCTCCGTGGGATCGGCGGCCACGGCCCGGGCGGTTTCACCGGCCGGCCGTTCGCCGACGGGCCCGGGCGCCGGGGCGGGGCCCTGGACCGGTGTCTCCTTGCGGAGCGGGCTCGGGTCCTCGATCGCGTCGCGCACAGGCGTCGGTGCCTTGGCGACGGCGACTTCGAAGGCGGCATCCTCGGCGACCGGGTCCCTGGCGGCCGCGGGTGCCGGCCTCCAGGCGTAGACGGCGCTGCGGACCGGGCCGGGCTTGTCGACCGGCGTGGCTATCGGCTCCCGCCTGTCGTCCGGCTCGCCGGCCGTTGCCGGGTCGACGGCCGTGTCCGTCCACGGAGCGGGGGCCTCCGCGCCGGCCTGGGGCGCCCGCGGCTTCCCGGCCGGGGTACGCACGGGGACCGGCTCCTGTCCGGGGGCCGGCCGCGGCCTCTCCGGCCCGCCGGCACCCGTGACCGTGCCGGTGCCCGTGACCGGTCCCGTCCCGGGGAGGGGGGAAGGGTCCTCGGGGAGCAGCGGGCGCCCGGGCTCCGGATGGACGGGGTCGAGGGGGCCGGGGGGAACCGCGGCAGCGGGGAAGACCGGCGGGTAGGAAGGGATCGGCGGCAGCGGCGGAACCGCGCGGGCCGGGAACGCCGGGGCGGCGTACCCGGCGCCCGTGGTGCCGTCGGGGGGCCGCGGGCGGTCGTCCTGGTAGTCGGACGGGGAATGGGTGTTGGGGTCGGTGCTCATGGCGCGGGCTCCGTTCGCGGAACATCCGGGTAGGCGTACACCGTGTCGTTCGTCGTGCGCCGCCTGAGCGCGCACACTTTGTTACATCTAACGGGCATAACGTGACATTGCGCCATCCGGGAACGCCGACAGTGGGCCACCAGGCGGAATCCGCCCGCGGGGCCCGCCGTTCAGCCCTCTGCGTCACCGCCGCCGGACCACGGCCGCGCGGGCGCCGATCCGGCTGCCGTGCCGCCGGCGCCGAGCAGCCCGGTCGGCGACAGACCGGCCTCGCCCTGGAGGCGACCGAGGTCCCGGCGTGCCCGCAAGGCGACGGGTCCCGGCAGCCAGCCCCGGGCCGCCCGCGCCAGACGGAGCCACGGCTGTCCGTACACGGCGGGCGAGCGCCGCTCGATGCCCCGTACGAGACGGTCGGCCACGGGCTGTACCGGGTAGACCTTTCCGGCCGGCCACGGCAGCGCCGCCCGTAGCTCCCGCATCACCCGGTGCTCGTCCGCGGCCCGGATCATCTCGGTGTCGGCCCAGCTGAGGTAGCCGACTCCCACCCCCACGCCACGGTGGGCCACCTCGGCCCTGAGGGAGTACGCGAACGCCTCCGCACCGGACTTGGCCGCGCAGTAGGCGCTCATCATCGGGGCGGGCGCGATCGCCGCGAGGGAGGCGACCTGGAGGAAATAGCCCCGGGTGCGCAGCAGGCCGGGGAGATGCACCTGGGCCGTGAGACAGGTGCCGAGGAGATCGACCTCGAGGATCCGCCGCCAGGTCGCCGGTTCCGTCTCCAGGAACGGCCCGCCCGCCGCCACACCGGCGTTGGCCACCACCACGGACACGGGCCCGAGGCTTTCCTCCACCAGGGCGGCGGTGCGGGTCATGGCCTGTTCGTCGGTGACGTCGACGGGCCAGTGCGCAGCGCCGGGAAGGCTCGACGCCACCCGTGCGAGCAGCGGTTCCTCCAGGCCGAGCAGGGCGACCCGGGCGCCGCGCCCGGAGAGGGTCCTTGCCATGGCCGCTCCGAGCCCGCGGGCCGCGCCGGTCACCACTGCCGTACGGCCGAGAAGGGGCAGGTCTTCGGCCATGGTCGGGCTCCGTCTCCGTCGGCTTCCCTCCCGGTCACCGGTACCGGATACCCCTTTCGGGGGCGTCCATCGACCCGGTGCGGCGCCGCACTCGCCCATCGTGCGGAGGCCGGCGCCTCCCCGGTCGTCCACGGGGTCATAGATCACCGGGTAACGGGCACTCGCTGGTCGACGACGTCCCTTCCAGCCGCTGGAGGACCCATGGCCGTGCACCACCAGCTGATCGCGAAGCCGCCCGCCACCGTGTGGTCGGTGCTCAGCGACCGGGACCGTTACAGCGACTGGGTCGTCGGTACCGACGACAGCCGGCCCGCGTACGGCGACTGGCCGGACGTCGGGGCGGCCCTCGAGTACTCCGTCCGGGTGGGGCCCTGGACCATGCACGGCAGAACGATCGTGCGGCACTGCGAACCGCCGCGGACACTCGAACTCGAGGCGGAGAGCGGTCGGCTGGGCACAGCGCGGATCGCCATCGACATCCGGCCCTGGGGCGAGGACACCCTGGTCGTCCTGGACGAGCATCCGCTGAAGGGGCCCGGAGGCACCTTCCACAACGCGGCGCTGGACGCGTTCCTCCTCGTGCGCCACCGCCGCATGCTCAGCCGCCTGGCCGACGTCGTCGAGAACTCAGGAGAGCGCGATGCCGGACGCAGTGGTGATCGGAGCAGGGCCTAACGGTCTCGTCGGGGCCAACCTCCTCGCGGACGCGGGCTGGAGCGTCGAGGTCCTCGAGGCGCAACCGGAACCGGGCGGCGCGGTTCGCAGCGACCGGGGCGTCCATCCCGACTTCATCAGCGACGTGTGCAGCTCGTTCTACCCGCTGGCAGCCGCCTCCCCGGTGATCTCCGGTCTCGGGCTGCAGCGCGAGGGGCTGCGCTGGGGCCACGCCCCCCACGTACTGGCCCATCCCCTGGCCGACGGCCGGTGCGCCGTCCTGCGGCGCCGCGCCGAGGACACCGCGGCGGGCCTGGAGACCTTCGCACCCGGCGACGGTGCGGCCTGGCGCGACCTGTACGACGTGTGGGAGCGGCTGCGACCGGACATCGTCGACCTGCTGTTCACCCCCTTCCCGCCGGTGATCCCCTCGATGCGGCTCGCTGCCCGGCTCCGGACCGGCGGCGGACTGCGGCTGGCGCGGACCCTGCTGCTTCCCGTACGCCGCCTGGGGGAGGAGGAGTTCGGCGGCGAGGCGGGCAGACTGCTGCTCGCGGGCAACGCGCTGCACGCGGATCTGGCGCCGGAGGCGGCCGGCAGCGGGGGCTTCGGCTGGCTGATGTCGATGCTGGGCCAGAGCCACGGCTTTCCCGTGCCCGTCGGCGGCGCGGGCATGCTGACCGAGGCACTGGTCCGCAGGCTGGAACGTCGCGGCGGCGCGGTCCGGTGCGGCCGGCGTGCCGTCGAGATCGTGGTCCGCGAGGGCCGCGCGGTGGCCGTACGGACCGCGGACGGCGAGTCGGTCCCGGCGCGCCGGGCCGTGCTCGCGGACGTGTCCGTGCCTTCGCTGTACGGGGAGTTGGTCGACCAGCGGCACCTGCCGTCCCGGTTCCTGCGCGATCTGCGCCGTTTCCAATGGGACTTCGCGACGTTCAAGGTCGACTGGGCCCTCAACGGCGCCGTTCCGTGGACAGCGGAGGCCGCGGCCGGCGCCGGGACCGTCCATCTCGCCGACGGCGTCGACGGGCTCACCCGGTTCGCCGCCCAGCTGGCCATGGGGCAGGTGCCCGACCGGCCGTTCCTGCTGTTCGGCCAGATGACCACAGCGGATGCCACCCGCTCCCCGGCGGGCACCGAATCGGCATGGGCGTACACGCACGTGCCCCACCGCACCAAGGGCGACGCGGGCGACGACGGTCTCACCGGCCGCTGGGACCCGCGTGAACGGGAGGCGATGGCCGATCGGATGGAGGAGCAGGTGGAGCGGTACGCGCCCGGCTTCCGTGCCCGGATCATCGCCCGCCGCATCCTCGCCCCGCCGACGCTCGAGGCCGCCGACGCCAACCTCGCGGGCGGTGCCATCAACGGCGGAACGACCGCGCTCCACCAGCAGTTGTTCTTCCGCCCCATGCCCGGCACGGGTCGTCCGGAGACGCCCGTCGAGGGCCTTTACCTGGCCTCCGCGGGGGCGCACCCCGGCGGCGGTGTGCACGGGGCGCCGGGCGCCAACGCGGCACGGGCCGCACTGCGGTTGCTGTCCCCGGGCCGGCTGCTGAGCCGGACCCAGCGCGCCCTCGCCCGCCGGGACCGTGGCGGTGAGCCGAGGGAACCGGGCGGGCGGGAGACGCGAGGGCGGTGAGGTCAGCTGCCGCCGCTGCCGTACGGCCGGGTGATGACCTCCATGCCATGGCCGGCCGGGTCGTGGAAGTACATGCCGCGACCACCGTCGTTGTGGTTGATCTCGCCCGGCCGCTTTCCGTGCGGATCGGCGAAGTAGGTGATGCCAGCGTCCTGGATGCGCCGGAAGACCTGGTCGAACTCTTCCTCGGAGATCAGGAACGCGTAGTGCTGCAACGGGACTTCATGGTCGACGGTCACGAAGTCCAGTGTGACGTTGTTGCTCAGGGTGAGGGGGACGAACGGTCCCCACTCCGGGCCGGTCTCGAGCCCCAGGATGCGGGCGAGGAATTCGGCGGACTCCCGGTTGTCCCGGGCCAGAACAATGGTGTGGTTCAGCTCTACTGACACTGTGGAATGCCTCCGTAAGGCAAACTCACGGGCACCTCCATGCCTCACCCGGTCGGTGACCGACACGCGATGCCGTGCCGGCGATCATAGGACAGAGCGTTCTTCGATGTCACATTCGATTCCGGTCGCCGACGGGCGGCCCCCGACGGTGTGGAGTTCAATGAAGGCGCGGGGTCCGTACGCCTGCCGCACCTGCGGCACAGCACAGGGAGCTCGGGAGCGCCATCTGGGAGTGATCGACGCGTGAGCACCAGCGGCCACATCGTGAACACCGGGTCCGGGCGGCCGGAGGACTCGGCCCTGCTCGTACTCGATCACGTCGGCCGGGTGCTCGCCTGCACCGGCGGCGCGGTGGAGTTGACCGGCCTGTCCGCCGGCGAACTTCAGGGCCGCACGATCGAGGAACTGCTGACGGACCCCGGTGTCTGGTCCGCGCTCCGGGACCACGACCCCGCCGACGACTCGCGCTCGGTGCGGACGGCACTGCTGCACGCCGACGGTTCCCGCCGGGTGCAGCTCGACCTGCTTCCGGTGGACGGCCCTCTGGCCGCCCGGTATCTGGTCCGGCTCGTGCCTGCCGCCGTCGCCGACCGGCGGGAGGAGAACGACGCGCTGCTCCGGGCGCTCTTCTCGCAGAGCGGCATCGGTCTCGCCGTCTACGACAGCGAGCTGCGGCTCATCAGAGGCATCTCACTGCCGAGCGACCCGCGCCCCTCCGCCCTGCTCGCCGGCCGCCGGCTCGGCGAGCTGCTGGTGCCGGAGGACGCGGCCGCCGTGGAGGAACGCCTGCACCGGGTCGTGGCCACGGGGGAGCCGCTGATCGACTTCGTCACCAGGGCCCGGTTGGCCCAGGCCCCCGAACGCGAACGGATCGTCTCCCTGTCGGCCCTGCGCATGGCCGGCCGGGACGGCGTGGCCCGTGGTGTCGCGGTGACGTTCACGGACGTCACCGAGCAGGAACGGGAACGGAGCCGCTCGTCGTTGGTGGCCACCGCGGCCTCCGCGCTGGGCCGCTCCCTGGAGGTCGGCCGCAACACGCAGGTGCTCGCCGACCTGCTGGTGCCCGCCTTCGCCGACCTGGCCTGCGTGGACATCACGGAGGCCCTGCTCGTCGGCGAGGAGCCCGGGGAGTTCGTCACCGGTGCTCCGCTGCGCCGGGTCTCCGCCGTCGCGGGCGGAGGCGAATGGCCGGACCAGCTGTATCCGCAGGGCTCCGTCATCCGGGTCAAGGCCTACGAGAGCGACCGGCTGCGCGGGGGTTCCGCCGTCATCGTGCCCGACCTCGACGAACTGTTGCCCAGGATCGCCGGGGACCCGGATCGCCGGAGGCTGGTGCTGGCGCCGGGCGCCGCCTCGTACATGGTCGTGCCGCTGCAGGCACGCGGCCACGTCCTCGGCGCGGTGTCGGTGTGGCGTTCGCGCGAGCGGGCGCCGTTCGACGCGCGGGACGCCGCGGTCGCCGAGGACATCTGCTCCCGCGCGGCCCTCGCCATCGACAACGCCCGCCGCTACACCCGCGAGCGCCGTACGGCGGAGAGCCTCCAGCGCAGCCTGCTGCCCCGTCCGGTGCTCAAGGTGACCGCGGCGGAGACCGCCGGCGTCTACGTGCCCGGCAGGACACTGGCCGGCACGGGCGGCAGCTGGTTCGACGTCATCACCCTGTCCTCGAGCCGGGTGGCGTTCGTGGTCGGGAACCTGCGGGGTCGCGGGCTCAACGCCGCTGCCGCGATGGGCAGTCTGCGCACGGCGGTGCGCACCCTCGCCGACCTGGACCCGCCGCCCGACGAACTCCTCACTCATCTGGACGACCTGGTGGTACGGCTCGCCGACGACGAGCAGCCGGGCGAGCCCGAGGGGACGGTCCGCGGAGCCACCTGCCTGTACGCCGTCTACGACCCGGTCACCGCCCGCGCACTGATGGCCAGCGCGGGGCACGCGGCGCCCGTGCTGGCCCGGTCGTCCGGGGAGACCGGCCCCGTCGACATGCTTCCCGGTCCGGCGCTCGGGCTCGAGGGCGCCCCCTTCGAACCGGTGGAGGTGGCGCTCTCACCCGGCGATCTGCTGGCCTTCACCGCCGGATCGCTCTCCGACGCGCCCGGGTCCGGCGCCGGACACGTGATCGACCACCTGCGGGAGATCCGGGGCACGGGCGACGCGGCCGCCGTGCCCGAGATCGCGCGGGACATGCTGGTCCCCTTCCTCGCGCACCCCCCGGACGACGACGCGGCGCTGCTGCTCGCGCGGGTGTCCGTGTCGCCCGAAGGGTCCGTCATCGCCTGGGAGTTCCCGGCCGACGTGCGGATCGTGTCCGACGCGCGGGCCCTGGTGACCGAGCGGCTGACCGTATGGGGGCTCGACGAGCTGGTGTTCACCACCGAGCTGATCGTCAGCGAACTCCTGACCAACGCGATCCGCTACGCCGGCGGCCCGGTGAGGGTGCGGCTCATCAGGGACCAGCGGCTGGTGTGCGAGGTCTCCGATCCGAGCGAGACCCAGCCCCATCTTCGCCGGGCACGGCTGACCGACGAGGGCGGACGCGGACTTTTCCTGATCGCCCAACTGGCGCACCGGTGGGGGAGCAGGAACACAGCCGCAGGCAAGACCATCTGGACGGAGCAGCTGCTGCCCTGAGCGGAACCGGCGCCGCGGGACTGTCCGCGCGCCGCCTGACGTGGTCCACTTGACCCACGGGGAGCGTGGCCGATGAACGCGAGACGCAGACGGGGACGCAAGGACGACGGCCGTGGCCGGCCGGTACGGAGACGCGCCGTGGCGGCCACGCTGACCGCTGCCGCACTCACCGTGTCGCTCTACGGATGCACCGGCCCGGAGCCCGGCCCGGCGGAGACCTCCACCTCGTCCGCCGCGCGCGGGACGTCGTACTTCACCGGGCTGCCGGCCAAGCAGGGACCGGTGCTCGCCGTGAAGATAGACAACGTCCGGCCGGCCCGCCCGCACACGGGGCTCGGGGCCGCCGACATCGTCTACGTCGAGCAGGTCGAGTCGGGACTCAGCCGGATACTGGCCGTCTTCTCCTCCACCCTGCCGCCGCGGATCGGCCCGGTGCGCAGCGCGCGGGAGTCCGATCTGGAGCTGCTGCGGCAGTTCGGCAGGCCCGCGCTCGTGTACTCCGGCGCCCAGTCGGCGCTGCGGCCGCTGATCGAGTCCGCACCCGTCGCCGCGCTGCCGCAGGGGGAGGCGCCCGACGCTTTCGTCCGCTCCGGCGACCGCCCCGCGCCGCACAACCTCTATGTGCGGCCCGAACGCGCCCTCGCCGCCGCCCGCGACGTGAGTGACGCGTCGGACATCGGCATGCGCTTCGGCGCCGCTCCCGACGGCGGCCGTCCGCTCGAGGAGCACACCGTGCGCTATCCAGCGGCCCGGTACACCTTCAGCTGGTCACCGGAGCGGAAGCGGTGGCTGGTGGCGATGGACGGGTCCGCCGCGCGGACCACGGACGGGGGACGGCTCGAACCCTCGACGGTCGTGGTGCAGCACACGGAGGTCCGGCCCTCCAAGTTCCGCGACCGCGGCGGCAGCGTGTCGCCGTACACGGAGACGGTCGGCTCGGGCACGGCGCTGGTGCTGCGCGACGGACGCGCCTACGACGCCCGCTGGCAGCGGGCGAGTGCGGACGGGGACACCGTCTTCACCGACGCGGCCGGTGAGCGGCTCGACTTCGCCCCCGGCCAGGTGTGGGTACTGCTCACCGCCCGCTGAGCCCCGCCCCCGCCGTGCCGTGCGCCGCACGTGTCAGGCGCGGCCGGCCGTCGCCCCGCCCGCGGTGATCAGGCGGTGCAGGCGGTCCGCCGCGGCCCGGCCGAATGCCGGGCTGTTGATGTCCGTGTCGTACTCGACCACTTCCACCGCGCTGCCGGACAGACCGTCGCGCAGGGCGGCGAACAGCGCCTCGTCCAGGGCCGGATCGTGGTACGGGCCGCCCGGCGCGCCGAGCGTCGACAGGCCCCGCAGCGGTACGCACACCTCGGCCGGACCGGTCGCCGCCCGCAGCTTGGCGGCGACGCGGCGGCCGAGCTCGGCACACTCCTCCGCCGTCGTGCGGACAACGGTGATCGACGGGTTGTGCACCTGCACATCGCGTCCGCGCAGATGTCGGGGGACGGTGTCGGGCGGACCGAACTTCACCATGTCGAGGGCGCCCAGGCTCACCACCTGGGGTGTGCCCCGGCGTCCGGCGGCGGTCAGCCGGTCCGGTCCCGCGGTGAGGATCCCGCCGACGAGGTCGTCGGCGAGCTCGCTGAGGGTCAGGTCCAGTACGCCCGCGAACAGACCCTGCCCGGCCAGCGACTCCAGCGTCCGGCCGCCGGCTCCGCTGACGTGGAACACCAGCACCTCGTAGCCCAGGCCGGTCAGCCGTTCGCGGGCGGCGTCGACGCCCGCGGTCGTCACCCCCGCCATGCTCGCGGCTATGAGCGGCCTGCCGCCCGCGGCGAGCTCCGTGGGGAGCAGCGCCTTTCGGTGTGTTTCGAAACCTTTCGCCATGCCGGCCGCCGCGTGGGCGGCGTTCGCCAGCACCGGGGCCAGGACGCTGTTGACGCCGGCGATGTCCACGATGCTGTACATCATGGTGATGTCGGACGCCCCGACATAGGGCGACACATCACCGGCGGCCATCGAGGAGACCATCAACTTCGGCACTCCCAGCGGCAGTTCCCTCATCGCCCTGGTCGCGATCGACGTTCCGCCGCTGCCGCCCACCGCGAGGACGGCGTGCAGCCGGCCCTCGTCGTACAGGCGCAGCACGCTCGCGGCGGCCCCGCGGGCCATGGCCGTCACGGCCATGCCGCGGTCCGCGGCCGCCCGTAGCCCGGCCAGGTCGGCGCCTGCCGCGCGGGCCACTTCGGAACGCGGCACGTCGGCCTCGATCCGCGGCTCGCCCACCACGCCGGCGTCGACCACCAGCACCTCGACCCCGGCGGCCAGCAGCCGTTCACGCAGCCAGCCGTACTCCACACCCTTGGTGTCCAGCGTGCCCACCAGTACAACTGTCGCCATGACACGTACTGTTCGCGGAATTCCGGCGGTCGACAAGAGTGCCTGACCGGTCGTCCCCGGTCAGGCGGCGGGCGGAGCGGTGCTGTTGCGGACCACCAGGCTGGTCGCCAGGTCGATCCGGGTCGCGGCCGGCCGCCGGCCGCGACCGAGGTCCAGCACGAGCCGTGCGGCGGCCTCGGCCATCTCCGTCAGCGGTTGCCGCACGGTGGTGAGCGGCGGGCCCACCCAGCGCGCCAGCGGCAGATCGTCGAAGCCCACGATGCTCAGGTCCTCCGGGATCCGGACCCCGAGCTCCCGGGCGGCCTCGTAAAGACCGAGGGCCTGAAGGTCGTTGCCGGTGAACACGGCGGTCGGCGGCTGCGGCAGCCGCAGCAGTTCGAGACCGGCGGCGTGGCCGGCCTCGTGGTGGAAGTCGCCCTCCCGTACCAGCTCGGCGTCGACCGGCACGCCGGCGCTCTCCAGTGCCGAGCGGTAGCCGTCGATGCGGGCGCGGCTGCACATCATCCGCGAGGGGCCGCCGATCACGCCGATCCGGCGGTGGCCGAGCTCGAGCAGATGCCGGGTGGCGGCGAGGCCGCCCTGCCAGTTGGTGGCGCCGACCGAGGGCACCTCGTCACCGGGGTCGCCGGCCGGGTCCACCACGACGAACGGGATGTCGCGGCTGGTCAGCTGGGCGCGCTGGGCCGGGTCGAGGTCGGAGAGGACCAGGATCACCCCGGCGGGGCGACGGGCGAGGACACCGTCCACCCACGTCTGGCCGGGCATGAGCCGCCCGGCGCTCTCCGAGAGGACCAGGGACAGGCCCTCTTCCCGCGCCACGTTCTCCACCCCTCGGATGACCTCCATGGCCCAGGAGCTCTCCAGCTCGTGGAAGACGAGGTCGATCATCCGGGACTGCTGCGAGGCGCCGCGCCGCCGGCGGTAGCCGTGGCGGCGCAGCAGCTCCTCCACCCGGGTGCGGGTGGCAGCGGCGACATCGGCTCGCCCGTTCAGGACTTTCGAAACTGTCGGAGCCGACACCCCGGCCGCGCGGGCGATCTCGGCCAGTGTGGCACCGCCCTCGACCGTTTCGTCCGAGGACGGATCCTCCGGTCGGGACTGGACGTCTGCGGGTCTCATGCAGGGATCGTAGCCCGCCGCACGCTGTGCACAAGCTCTGACCACTGATCGCGGAAAGCTTTCGCGGGACCTCTTGACGCGCCGGAAACGCACTCGTACCGTTCCGGCAACATTCGCCAAGCAATTCGAAACATTCGATGAGGGGCAGTTATGGGGTCGGGCTTTCTCCGCAGAGGTACGGGTACGGCCAGATGGACCGCGGCGCTCGCCGCGACGGCGATGGCCGCGGTCCTCGCCGGCTGCGGCTCCGGCAGCGGCACCGGGGCCGCGAACAGCACCATCACCGCCTACGTCTACGGCGACGACGCGGTGAAGGTTCAGCAGGCGGCGGTCGAGGAGTTCAACAAGACGTCGGACGTCAAGGTCAAGCTGGTCTCGGTCCCCGGCGCCGAGTACGTCAACAAGCTCCGCACCGCCATGGGCTCGCCCAACGCCCCGGACGTCTTCTTCAACTGGGGCGGCGGCTCCATCAAGCCGTACGTGGACGCCGGCCAGCTCGTCGACCTCTCCCCGCACTTCCAGAAGGACGAGACCCTGCGGAGCGGGTTCCTGCCGTCCATCGTCGAAGCGGGCAGCCTCGACGGCAAGGTCTACGGCGTACCCATGCGCGGCATGCAGCCGGTGATGCTCTTCTACAACAAGACCCTGTTCGCCGAGAACAACCTCCAGCCGCCGAAGACCTGGGACGACCTGCAGAAGGCCATCAGCACCTTCAAGGCGAAGAAGATCACGCCGTTCGCGCTCGGCGGCACCGACGCCTGGACCCAGCTCATGTGGCTCGAGTACCTGCTCGACCGCATCGGCGGCCCCGAGGTCTTCAAGAAGATCCAGAACGGCGACTCCTCCGCCTGGGGCGACCCTGCGGTCCTCAAGGCCGCGCAGACGACCCGGCAGCTGATCGACGACGGCGCCTTCGGCAAGAACTTCAACTCGGTCTCCTACTCCAACGGCGGCGCCCCCGCGCTCTTCGCCCAGGGCAAGGCCGCGATGCACCTGATGGGCTCGTGGGAGTACTCCACCCAGCTGGGCAAGGCCCCCGACTTCGCCAAGAAGGACCTCGCCTGGACCGCGTTCCCGACCGTGGCCGGCGGCACCGGTGACCCGGGCAACGTCGTGGGCAACCCCACCAACTACTGGTCGGTCAACGCCCGCACCAAGCACAAGGACGCCGCCATCGACTTCCTGAAGACGATGGCCTCCAAGGAGTACTCGAAGGCCCTCGTCGACAACGGCGACATCCCCACCACCGCCAACGCCTCCCAGATGCTCCAGACCTCACCCAACCCCGGGTTCGCCGAGTTCCAGTACAAGATGGTCCAGCTGGCCCCGAGCTTCACGCTCTCCTGGGACCAGGCGCTGGAGGCGAGCAAGGCCACCCCGATGCTCACCGAGATCAACAAGCTGTTCGCGGGCAAGTCCACGCCGGAGCAGTTCGTCGAGGCCCTGAAGGCGCTCAAGTAACCATGACAGAAGTTTCCACACCGCTCGAGAAGCAGCGGAGCAGAGCGGCGGCCGCCACGAGGCGCGGCCGCCGCACTGCGGCGGGCCAGGGCTTCGGCCGTCCCTCCGTCACCTGGGCACTGCCCGGCATCCTCTTCTTCGGGCTCTTCGCAATCGTGCCGATGGCGTTGGCCGTCTATCTGTCCTTCTGCTCCTGGGACGGACTCACCGCACCGACGCCCGTCGGACTCGACAACTGGACGCGGCTGTTCAAGGATCCGGAATTCCGCCAGGCCGGCTGGCTCAGCCTGCTGCTGACCGTCATCAGCTGGGCCTTCCAGACGCCCATCGCGCTAATGCTGGGCGTATGGGCGGCAGGCAGGCAGCGCAACCGTGCCGTGCTCTCCGCGATCTTCTTCGTCCCCCTGCTGCTGTCCACCACGGCGATCGCGGTGCTCTTCCACACGCTCCTCGACCCCAACTTCGGTGTGATCAAGGAGATCGGGCCCTGGTTCGGGATCGACCCCAACATCCTGGGCTCGTCCACCGGAGCGCTGCTCACCGTGGCCTTCGTCGGCGGCTGGCAGTTCATGCCGTTCCACACCCTGATCTACCAGGGCGGCACCCGGCAGATCCCGCAGGTGCTCTACCAGGCGGCCTCGATCGACGGGGCGGGACCGGTCCGGCAGTTCTTCTCGATCACCCTGCCCCAACTGCGCAACACCATCACCACGTCGTCGGTGCTGATGATCGTCGGATCGCTGACGTACTTCGACACCGTGCTCATCATGACCAAGGGCGGACCCGGCACCGACACCACGATCGTGCCCTACCTGATGTACCGCACCGGTTTCCAGAGCTACGACCTCGGCTATGCCAGCGCCATCGCCACGGCGCTCGTCGTGGTGGCGACCGCCCTGTCCCTGCTGATGGTGAAGTTCAGCGGATTCGGGTCCATGCGCTCCACCAGGGAAGGAATGTGACCGGCGTGTCCGCACAGCTGAACACCGCAAGGACCGTGCGCAGGACCCGCCGCCGGCCGAAGGGCAACCCGCTCGTCGGCCTGGGAGCACTGGCCTGGCTCGTCATCGTGCTGGTGCCGCTCTACACCCTGCTCTCCTCCTCACTGACCCGGCAGGACCAGGCGCTCAGCGGCAACCCGCTGGCCCTCCCGACCGATCCCACGCTCGAGAACTACAACACCGTGCTCAGCAGCGGCTTCTTCACCCTGCTGGCCAACACCGCCGTCGTGGCCGTCGCCACGGTCGCCATCGTGCTGGCGCTCTCCGTCCCGCTCGCCTACGTGGCCGTGCGCACCAGGAGCAGGCTGTCGTCGATGGCCTTCCGGACCTTCCTGCTCGGCGTGGCCATCCCGGCCCAGGCCGTCGTCGTGCCGCTGTACCTCCTCATCGCCGAGATGGGCCTGTACGACTCGCTGGCAGCGGTGATCCTGCCGACCGCCGCGTTCTCGATGCCGGTCGCCGTGCTGGTGCTCACCTCGACCCTCCGTGACATCTCGGAGGAGCTGTACGAGGCGATGGGGCTGGACGGCGCCACGCCGCTGCGCATGCTGTGGCAGCTCGCCGTGCCCATGTCGCGGGCCGGTATCAGCACCGTCGCCATCTTCTCGGCACTGCAGGCGTGGAACGGCTTCCTGTTCCCGCTGATCCTCACCCAGTCCGAGGAACAGCGTGTGCTGACCCTCGGCCTGTTCAACTTCATGGGCCAGTTCGGGCTCAACGTCCCCGCCCTGCTCGCGGCCGTCGTGCTGTCCGTGATCCCCATCTTCACGGTCTATCTCTTCGCCAGGCGCGCCCTTGTCAACGGCCTGATGGGCGTCGGCGGCAAGTAACCCGCCACCCAGCCCGCACATTTGCCACCACCGAGAGGAACCCCTGCCCGATGGCAATTCCGCATGCCCCGGACGCGCCCACCGCGTTCCCCGACGCCGAAGGCCCCTGGCGCGACCCCTCGCTCAGTGACGCAGAACGCGTCGACGACCTCATGGGCAGAATGACCCTCGAGGAGAAGACGGCCCAGCTCTACGGCGTGTGGGTGGGCGCCGACGGCGACGGCGACGGTGTGGCCCCCCACCAGAACGACATGGTCGACCCGGTCGACTGGGACAGCCTCATCAGCCGCGGCCTCGGCCAGCTCACCCGGCCCTTCGGCACCGCTCCCGTCGACCCGGCGACCGGCGCGGTGGCACTGGCCCGCGCCCAGCGGGAGATCGCCGACGCGAACCGCTTCGGCATCCCGGCGCTCACCCACGAGGAGTGCCTGGCCGGCTTCACCGCCTGGTCCGCCACCGCCTACCCCGTACCGCTGGCCTGGGGCGCCACCTTCGACCCCGACCTGGTCGCCGGGATGGCGCGCCGCATCGGCGAGGACATGCGCGCCGTGGGCGTGCACCAGGGACTCGCCCCCGTCCTCGACGTCGTCCGCGACCTGCGCTGGGGCCGGGTGGAGGAGACGATCGGCGAGGACCCGTACCTCGTCGCCACCCTCGGCACCGCCTACGTGCAGGGACTCCAGTCCACCGGGATCATCGCCACCCTCAAGCACTTCGCCGGCTACTCGGCATCCGCCGGCGCCCGCAACCTCGCTCCCGTCCGCGCCGGCGCGCGCGAACTCGCGGACGTCATCCTCCCGCCGTTCGAGATGGCCCTGCGGGAGGGCGGCGCCCGCTCCGTGATGCATTCCTACGCCGAGATCGACGGAGTCCCCGCCGCGGCGGACGCCCGGCTGCTGACCGAACTCCTCCGGGAGACCTGGGGCTTCGACGGCACGGTCGTCGCGGACTACTTCGGCATCGGCTTCCTCGAGACCCTCCACAAGGTCGCCGCCGGGCGCGGCGACTCCGCGCGGCTCGCGCTGACCGCCGGTGTCGACGTCGAACTGCCGACCGTCCGCGCCTACGGCGACGCGCTCGTCGAAGCGGTGAGGGACGGGCTGGTGCCGGAGGCGCTCGTCGACCGCGCGCTGCGCCGGGTCCTGCTCCAGAAGTGCGAACTGGGCCTGCTCGACCCCGACTGGTCCCCGCTGCCCCCGGTGCTCCAGGGATCGGACGGCGTGCTGCGGGGATCGGACGGCGAGGCGGAGACCTTGCGCGGCACCGTCGACCTCGACCCTCCCGCCAACCGGGAGACCGCCCGTCTCGTCGCCGAGCAGTCCTGCGTGCTGCTCGCCAACGACGCCGGCGTACTGCCGCTCCGCGACACCGCGCGGATCGCGGTCGTCGGACCCCGTGCCGACGACCCGCTGGCCATGCTCGGCTGCTACTCCTTCCCCAGCCACGTCGGCGTCTCGCACCCCGGGATTCCCCTCGGCGTGGACATCCCGACCGTGCTGGCGTCGCTGACCGACGAGTTCCCCGGTGCCGCGGTCCGCCACGCCGCCGGCTGCGACGTCGACGGGCCCGACACCTCCGGCATCGCCGAGGCGGTGCGTCTCGCCCAGGACGCCGACGTATGCGTGGCCGTGCTGGGCGACCGCGCCGGACTCTTCGGCCGCGGCACCTCCGGCGAGGGCTGCGACGCCGCGGACCTCTCCCTGCCCGGCGTCCAGGCCGAGCTGCTGGACGCCCTGGTGGCCACCGGCGTCCCCGTCGTGGCCGTGCTGGTGACGGGCCGTCCGTACGCGCTCGGCCGCTGGGCGGACCGGCTCGCGGCCGTGGTGCAGGCCTTCTTCCCCGGCGAGGAGGGCGGACCCGCCCTGGCCGGGGTGCTTTCCGGGCGCGTCAACCCGTCCGGCCGGCTGCCGGTCGGGGTGCCGTACGGGCCTGGCGGCCAGCCCTGGACGTACCTCCAGCCGCCGCTCGGACTGGCGGGCGGGGTGAGCAACCTCGACCCCACACCGCTCTTCCCGTTCGGGCACGGACTCTCCTACACGACCTTCCAGTGGGAGGCCGGGCCGCCCGCTCCCGCGGAACTCCCCACCGACGGGTCGGCCGACATCGGCGTGGTGGTGCGCAACACCGGCGACCGCGACGGCGCCGAGGTCGTCCAGCTCTATCTGCACGACCCGGTCGCCCAGACCACCCGGCCGCAGGTCCGGCTGATCGGCTACGCCAGGGTGGAGCTCGCGGCGGGGCGGGCGGCGCAGGTCCGTTTCCGCTTCCACGCCGACCTGGCGTCCTTCACGGGCGTCGCCGGGCGCCGGATCGTCGAACCGGGCGACCTCGAGCTGCGGTTCGCGACGTCCAGCGCGCCCGGCGACGCCCGGCACACAATGCGGCTGCGCCTGACCGGCCCGGAGCGCACAGTGGGCCACGACCGCGTTCTGCACCCCGACACCGTCGTCGAACCGGTCGACGGCTGACCCCGAGCACCGCACACGAGATCCCCGGGAGCGGACCGCTCCCGGGGATCTCCTGTTCCTCAGCGCAGCCGCATGCTCTCCGGGGGCCCGAGATAGCTGGGCCGCAGACCGCCGGTGTCGACGACCAGCTTCTGCAGCACCACCGTCGGGTCGACCATCCAGAACCGGAGCACATGCCGGCCCGCGCGGCCGATCCGGTGCTCGGTGTCGGTGAGGTTGACGTTGTCGGAGGTGGTGCGCGCCCACCGGCGGTTCATCGTGCCGTCGTCGGACCCGGTGGCCTTCGTGATGTTCACCGTCTGCGGCCGGTCGTCGTCGAAGGACACCGCGTACTTCAGCCCGTCGGTCGCCAGCACGTTGTTGCGGGGCGAGAGGTACGCCCACACGGTGATCCGGCCGGTGGTGAACAGGGTCAGCTCGTACTGGAGATGAGGACCGTCACCCGGGGTGCGGCGCGCCGCCGTCACCGGGAACGGCTCCATGCCGCCGCCGGTGCGGCCGATGCCCGGGATGCGCTGCCAGGTCACCGAACTGCTGCCCACGGCCTTCGCGTAGTGCTCGGCCTCGATGGAGACGTAGCCGTTCGCCTCGATGAACCCGGACAGCCGCGCACGTGACACCCGCGGATTGTCGATCACCGCTTCGACGCGCACCGTGCGGCCGTCCGGGCCGCGGACGTCCACCGGCAGCCGGGTGGTGCCCTTGGGCGCCCTGGACCAGTCGACGCGCAGGGTCACCCGCTGCTGTGTCCCGACCCGGCCGCGCGGCCGGTCGGCGCTGAGCCACGGGGCGCCGGTGCGGACCTCGTAGTCGAAGGACCCGCCACCCCGGTTGAAGACCTCGATGTACTGGGCCGGCTGGCTCTGGTACGGGCTGAAGACCGGCAGTGTGGCCGGCGTCCGCTCCTCGTTCGGCCACCATGCCGCGCTGCCGTCGACCGCCACGCCCATCTCCGGACGCTCGGGGAGCTCGATGCGCTTGACGGCGGGGAAGATCTCGTCGGGCAGCGCGATGTGGTTCAGCTCCGGCTGCTGCCACGGCGCGTTGGGTCCGTAGCGTGCGACATCGCCGTAGCCGATGTGCGGCTGGGTCTGGAAGCCGCGCCACTTGCCGCCCGCGACCTCGTTGTTGAACCGGTCGGAGAGCGCGAAGTCGTCGGCGAGCCGGGCCTCCGCCCGGGCCGCCAGCTCGTTGGTGAGGGCCCGGCCCTGGGCCGCGTAGTGGAGGTTGGTGAACTCGGCCTCGCGCAGCGCGTACACGTTGGCGGTGGCCTCGACCTCGTAGCCGACGAGCTGGTACCAGGCGTCCTGGCCGGCGGCCGGTATCCGGCGGCCGATCTCCCGTGCCTCCCGGGCCAGCTGCCGCCAGTCCTCCGTGACCCGTTCCAGCTCCCGGTAGTCGGTGAGGCTGAAGGGGGTGGCCTCGTCGTCGTGGACGACGGCGCTGTCGTCCGTGGTGAGGTCCTTGGCCGGGTCCAGGGTGATCCTGCGGTTGAGCAGTTCGGGCTTGCGCCGGGACTGGAGCCGGGCGTAGCGGTCCAGCACGGCGGCGATCGCGGCGGCCTCCCGTTCGCCGAAGTTCTGCCGGGCGTAGCCCAGTTCCCACTCGGGGAGCCGGTCCAGCTCCCAGCGGCGGGGGTTCCACGCGTAGTCCATGAAGAACTGCGTGGGCAGTTCGTTGCCCTTCAGATCGCCGACGTTGGTGACCCACAGCCGGTCGTTGCCGTACGCGAAGGACTGGCTGAGCTGGTCCCACATGTTGGGCAGTGTGGTGGTGTCGACCCACTTGTAGTTGCGGCCCACGCCCACGTAGTCGAAGTGGTAGTAGAGGCCGTAGCCGCCGTCGCGGGCGTCGGTGGAGAGCGAGGGCACCTTGCGGACGTTGCCCCAGTTGTCGTCCGTGAGCACGACTGTCACGTCGTCGGGGACCCGCAGCCCGCGGTCCCAGTAGCGCTGCACCTCCTTGTACAGCGTCCACACCTGCGGCAGTGCCGCCGGGTCCTTGCCGGTGATCTCGGTGATGATGGTGCGCTGGGTGGCGATGATCTCGCTCATCAGGTCGATGGCGTCGCCGTCGGGCAGGCTGGTGTCACCGTTGCCCCGCATACCGAGGGTGATGACGCCCTCGAAGTCCTCGTCCTTCATCCGGCGGACCCCGTCGGCCCAGTACGCCTTGACGGCCTCCTTGTTGCGCCGGAAGGACCACTCGCCGGTGCCGCCGTAGGGGTCGTGACCGGGTGTGGTGATGTTGCCGTCCTGGTCGCGCACCGCGGGGACGGCGTGCCGGTTCCACTCCTCGATGCCGCGCATCATCGGCGCCTCGTGCGAGGTGCCCATCACGATGCCGTACGCCTTGGCCGTGGCGTGGTTCAGCGGGTCGTCCTCGGCGAACGCCCGGCCCCAGACCGCCGGCCACAGGTAGTTGGCCTTGAGCCGGAGCATCACCTCGAAGACCTTGGCGTAGAAGGCCGCGTTGAAACCGCCCTCGAAACCGGGGGCCTTGCCCGGGCCGAAGAAGGCGGGCGCCCAGGTGCCCAGCGCCGGGTTCTCGTCGTTGATGAAGATGCCGCGGTACTTCACCGCCGGGGTGCCCTGGGTGTGCCTGCCGCGCCGCACGTACAGCGCGTCGCGGTGGCGCGGCGCGACGTCGTCCCACCAGTACCAGGGGGAGACCCCGATGCCGCGGGAGACGTCGTACGCGCCGAAGATCGTGCCCCGCTGGTCGCTGCCCGCGATCACGAAGGCGCGGTCGACGCCGGGCATCGGGTGTTCGACGACCGTCTGCAGCGAGGTCTCCCACTTGCCTTCGACGCCGCGCACATCGAGCTTGCCGGCCGCGATCAGCCCGTCGATCAACGGACTGCGGCCGATGGTGCCGACGATCGTGACCTCCCGCTGCCGCGGGACGCCGTCCTGGAGCAGCGCCGGCCGTACACCGGTGACCCGTTCGATGTCGTCCCGCAGATCGCCCACGACGCGGACGACACCTTCGTGGTCGGCGGAGCTCACCACGACGGGAGCCGCTCTGCCCGCCCGGACCAGCGGGAAGCCGCCCGGTTCCGGTGCGAAGGAGATGTACGAGCCGGGGTCCGTCGCCCGGCTCGTGCCGCCGCCC